>CAUVKE010000233.1:0-3352 GCA_963552415.1 uncultured Treponema sp. | reverse complement strand
TACTCATCGTGCCGGTAATATCTTTCCCCACAGTCAACCCCGACTGAAACAGTTCTTTTTTGCTGAGGCGCGGATTGGCAGATAAAATTTCCTGCATGGAAGATGCGATGGACATACTGACATCCATCACAGCACCGAGCGAAGCAATTAAAATTGAGGTAAACAATAGCCCATCCAGCTTGAGGTTATAATCGGGCGCCAAGTTGAGCAGCTGTTCGCCGCCTTCCATATTAACACCGGAAAGCTGCGCCGAATAGGACACGATTACCGAAATAATTCCCGCAATGGTAATGCCGGACACGGTACCTGCGATTGCGGTATACGTTTTGCGCGTAAAGCCGCCTATCAAAATAAAGCTGACGATGGTCATAACGGAAACAAGTCCGATAGAAATCGGCACGGGAGGGAAGCCTGCAAATAAGGCAGGGATGAGCACGGTAACAATGAGCACACAGGTGAACACCAGTCCGAGTGCAGATTTAAGCCCTTGTCCCCTGCCGAGAAGGATAAGGGCTGCAAAGAACAGCCCCAGCAGCACAAAAACATGGGTGTCGCGTTTGAGGTTATAAAGCCACACGGCTGTTTTCCCTCCGCTGTTCCGCAGTGTAAACACCGCTTTTAAGCCCTTATACGCAAAATTGCTGTGTAGACTGCTGAGCGTATTATACACTTCAAATTCCGTATTTTTATGGGTTCCCTCAAGGATTTTAACACGGAGTTTCTGCGTACCGCGGAATTTTCCTTGCACAACCGGATCGGGAGAAAGGTCTTCTTCAAGTACCTCCTCCACAATACCCGCAGCAAATTCTTGGGTAAATGGCGATTCAGGCTTGAGTTTATCTGAAATTTTCGGCATACCGATGCAGAGAAGCACCGTAACAACCAGCACTGCTCCTGCAAATACTTTTTCTTGCATACTTTCTTGTAAAAGTATACCGTGAGCGTGAAAGAATAGTCAACA
Organism: uncultured Treponema sp.; assembly: GCA_963552415.1. GTDB lineage: Bacteria > Spirochaetota > Spirochaetia > Treponematales > Treponemataceae > Treponema. Next base: position 2,391 of record CAUVKE010000233.1, on the reverse strand, counting down.
AAAATTTTCTTTTCTATTTTCAAAAAATATAAAATATGATATACATCATCGCTATTTAATCTAATGTTTTTTAACGGAAGGTACACAATGAAAAAACGTTTTTCTATTCGTTACAAACTTATTCTGATTTTCGGCATATTGATTGCAGTATCCGGTATTACCGAAGGTATTTTAACAATCAGAATTGCTCGTAAAGCAGTAACGGAAAAAATTGAAGCGCAGTTAATGGCGCGGGCACGTGATGCGGCTGAAATTTTGGATGGAAAGGTAATACAATGGTTTCAATTGCTGGAAGGTATCGCACAGATGCCTACACTACGAGACTCAGAAGTATCGCATCAGGAGAAAGCAGGTATGCTGCAAAAACTTGCCGAAGCCAATAATGCTTTTCAAAAGCTCAGTATTGTTGATAAAAAAGGCATAGACTATTTACCGGACGGCAGCGTTAACGACATCTCTTCTGCAGATTGGTTTAAAAGGTATAACGGAAACCGCTATATGTCCGAACCGTTCACATCGCTTATAAACGGTCAGATGGTTATTGTCATTGCCGTACCGATCTATGATGAACATGGGAACTTTCACGATATACTTGCCGCCGCCATTGACGGATTTACAATGTGCGAAGCAGTCAGTCAGCTCATTATAGAAGAAACAGGAAGCTGTAGTGTTATCAACTCAAAGGGGATTACGATTGCAGATCCGGATAAAACATTGGTACAAAATCAATTTGATGTGATCCAAGAAGCTGTCAAAAACCCTGCTTTTGCCTCTCTGTCTGCATTTGTGCAAACGATGCTGAAATCTCAAGAGACAACCATAGGATATTATGAATATAATAAACTCAAGAGAATGGCCTCTTATGCGGCAATGAAAACGACCGGATGGAAAATCGCAGTATACGCTCCAATCGATGAAGTGATGGAAACCGTCAGCTCATTGCGTCTGTCTTTATCTATTGTCGGTATTATTATTTTACTTATCACACTCACCATTATATATATCGTTGCCAGCGGCATCGTTACACCGATCAGGAAAATTGTTAAGGCTTTACAAAATATCGCACAAGGTGAAGGGGATTTAACCGTCCGACTGCCGATACAGGGCAATGATGAGATTACCGATATGTCCGAATACTTTAACGAAACAATCGAAAAAATCGGAACATCCGTCAAAAAAGTCGGAATAACCAGCGATAGTATGGAAGAAATCGGCGCCGAGCTGTCTGCTAATATGACCGAAACGGCGAGCGCCATAAATGAAATCAGTGCAAATATTGAGGGCGTCAAACAACAGACAATGACGCAGGCCGCAAGCGTTACCGAAACTGCCGCAACCGTAGAAGAAATTGTTCGTACTATTAAGCAGTTGAATATCGGTATCGAAACCCAAGCGGCGAGCGTTGCGCAATCGTCTTCTTCCGTAGAACAGATGGTCGCAAATATCGCTTCAATCGGGCAGACCCTCGCTAAAACCGACAGCCCATTAATGATCTTACTTCTGCGACCGGCGACGGCAAAGCAACACTGGTAACATCCAATACCGTCACGCAAAAGATTGCCGAAGAGTCCGGCAGTCTGCTTGAAGCATCGAGCGTTATTCAGCACATTGCCAGCCAAACAAACTTATTGGCGATGAACGCCGCTATTGAAGCCGCCCATGCCGGTGAATCCGGAAAAGGCTTTGCCGTCGTTGCCGATGAAATAAGAAAACTTGCTGAGGAATCTTCGGTGCAAGGCAAAACGATTACTACAACATTAAAAACACTCTCATCGGAAATAGAAACACTAGCAGCCTCGTCCAAGACGGTAGAAGGGAAATTCAATGCTATTTTCAGCCTTGCGGAACAAGTTAAAGAGATGAGCGCACGGCTTACCGACGCAATGAGAGAACAAGAGCATGGCAGCAAAGAAGTGCTAACCGCTATTAAGAACATCAATATGGTAACGGTAGAAGTACAGGCAGGTTCTGAAGAAATGCTGAAAGGCGGTGAAGGAGTTGCTGCCGAAATGCGCAAGCTCGATGATCTTACCCGTATTATCACCGACAGCATGAATGAGATGGCAACGGGCGCCGTACAAATCAACAAGGCCGTACAAGAAGTGAACGAAATTACGCAGAAGAACAAACGGAGCATCGATAATCTGGTAACCGAGGTCTCTAAATTCAAAGTGTAGCTTTTGAAAATATGCATACCGTCTACGGCGTCGCCTTGCCAATGCTCATATTCCGTGGGGAGATCGCACTTGAACACAACGGACTCGAGTACGGAACAGTCTTGAAAGCACTCCCTTATATTGTCAACTTTGTTCGGTATTTCCGGCGCATTCTTGAGTTTTGTACAGGTTTTTAGAGCCTTGTTCTTGACTTTTAAGGGGGGGGGGGGGGGGG
>CAUVKE010000232.1:0-3365 GCA_963552415.1 uncultured Treponema sp. | reverse complement strand
TATTCAGCACGAGAAGAACAGCGCATTTTGATACCATCCCCCCAATGCGTGTTCTTGTTCTTCTACAATTCCAGACTAGAGCCTGTCTAAGAAAAGAGCCTAAAATTCAGGTTTTTAGAGGTGCCTAAATCTTATCTAAGTGATATTGATTGTCTGCTAACTACACCCTATCAGGTATAATTATTTATTTCAAAACAATTATATACCCGATAGGGTATGTTTTTGTACTCTTCTTTTGACATTATACCCTAAAGGGTGTATATTACATATACAACAACTTCACAGGAGACCATGTTTATATGAATAGAATAGCGGAATTCATTAAAACAAATAGAAAATCTGCCGGTTTGACACAGGAAGATTTTGCGATGAGATCAGGTCTTGGACTTCGTTTTGTCCGTGAATTGGAACAAGGAAAAGAAACCGTACGCATGGATAAAGTGAATGTTGCATTGGCGATGTTCGGCATGGAGGCAGTTCCGGGTAAAAAAGGTGTAACTTCGGCGACATATAAATGAAAAACATATTCAGAACCGCATACGTTTATGTATATAATAACTTCGCCGGAAAGTTGTGCGAAACCGATGAGGGATATTCTTTTTCTTACGATGAAACCTATATGGCGCAAGGAGATAATTATCCTGTTTCATTGACGCTTCCGGTACGTAAAGAACCCTATACATCAAAAACATTGTTTTCTTTTTTTGACGGACTGATTCCCGAAGGATGGCTTCTTGAGGTTGTAAGCCGTAATTGGAAGATAGAACCTAAAGACAGATTTGCCTTGCTGTTAGTTGCTTGTAAGGATCCTATCGGAAATGTCAGCATAAACGGAGGTGTAACTTCGGCAACCAAATAAGGTTGCCTCGTTAACCGTCGAGTTTGCTCACCGCAAACATCGCATATTAAAATGTGCGCGTTCTGCGCACGAATACAAAAGTCTTCGAGGAATTGATATTCTTTCGACTGTTGTATTTTAAGGAAGAGAAGATATGAACTGTCTGTGTTGCGGAAAGCCGATAAAAGACAATAATGAAAGTAGCGGCTGGCATAAGGCATGTATAAAGAAATTTTTCACAACAGCTGTTATTCCGGAAATTGAAATAACAGACTCGGTGCTGGAAGAACTGGCAAAAGAAAGCACCAATAAAGGGTATACTATTCCGGGTATTCAGAAAAAACTTTCATTGCATCTTTCAAATGAAGTGTATCCCAGATTGACTGTTGTGAATTACCCCACAGGATATATTTTGAAACCTCAAGTAAAAGAATTTTGTGCGTTGCCGGAGTCTGAACATCTTGTTATGTCTATGGCGGATAAAGCTAAGATTAGAACCGTTCCTCATGCGCTTATAAAAAGCAAAGATTCTTATGCATATATTACAAAAAGAATCGATCGCGTTTTTTCAAAAGATTCCACGGTAAAGCTGATTGCTATGGAAGATTTTTGTCAGCTTGATTTACGATTGACTCAAGATAAATATAAAGGCTCTTATGAGCGGTGCGGAAATATCATTAAGAAATACTCTTATCGTCCCGGTCTTGATATGACCGAACTGTTTTATCGGCTCATATTTTCGTTTATTGTCGGAAATTCCGATATGCATTTAAAAAATTTTTCCTTGATTGAAAGTCAATCAGGTTCGAGAGCGTATCATCTTTCCCCTGCGTATGATTTGCTTCCGGTAAATGTCATTATGCCGGAAGACAAAGAAGAATATGCTCTGCCGATAAATGGAAAGAAAAACAATATTCATCGTAAAGATTTTCTTGTCTTTGCAGCCGGTTGCGGCATAGCGAAACTTGCAGCGGAGAAAATGATAGAACAATTGATATCAATGACGCCTGTTTTTATTGAAATGTGCCGTAATTCTTTAATACCTGATGATATGAAAAAAGCCTTTATAGCATTAATTGATAAAAGAGTTTCCGCTCTAAAGTAGTATGAAGATGGACGAAAAACAATATACGGACTTTTTTGATCCGGAGGTTCAAAAAATTGCCGGAGAAGACGGCTGCTGCATCTACAAAATGAAAAACAGCACCGGCGAGGGTGTCATTACACAGTACGAAATTCTTCCCGGTATTGAATTATTCTATAATGATTTTCACATGAGCGATGGACAAAATCAGAATAAATTACCCCATCCTGATGTGTTGGAAATCAATCATTGCCGTGAAGGCCGATTTGAATGTGAGTTTACCAATAAGGATTATCAATATATCGGAGCAGGTGATATTGCAATCAACAGGTTAACGAACAAAACTACTGCAACGTATTTTCCGCTCTCTCATTATCACGGAATTTCAATAACGATAGATTTGCAGAGAACCAATCAAACGATGAAAAGAATTGAAAATGTCATAGGCGGCTTAAACATAGATGTATATCAGATTGCAGACAAATTTTGTAAAGATAATGCTTGTGTCGTTTTAAGATGCCATACCGAAATTGAACATATTTTTTCCGAACTGTATCAAGTTAAACCTCGAATGATTGCCTATTATCTAAAGATTAAAATTTTGGAATTGCTTATGTTTTTAAATCAGGTTTCTCTTGAGGGTTATAAAAAAGAACGAAGATATTTTGCAGGCCATCAAGTACGCACAATAAAAGAAATTCACGCCTATATGATAGCAAATCTTTGTCGTCATTATACGTTGCAGGAACTTTCAGATACATTCAATATTCCTCTTACATCAATGAAAGTTTGCTTTAAGGGCGTATACGGCTCACCTATATACTCCTATATGAAATCATACCGTATGCACGCAGCAACGGTGTTACTTAAAGATTCATCAGACAGTATAACAGAAATTGCTGCAAAAATAGGATATGATAATCCAAGTAAATTTTCCGAAGTCTTTAAAAAAGAGTTCGGAAAATTACCGTCGGAATTTAGAAAAGAGCATCTGCAAAAAAACTCAAGTATAGATTGTTAGAAGATACCTCATCAGCACTGCCGGTACTCATTATTCGTGCGGAGGGTTTAATACCCGCCGTTCCCCTACCGCCACGGACGGCGGTGGTTCCACGCAGTAGCAATGGTGTGACAGAGCCACACCATTGCAGTCAAAACTATACACGGATGTATAGTTTTGACGAACGCTTTGCGTCGGGGTTGTTGATTTATCCCTGTCAAGACTTCCCCTTGCATTATTCCATTTTTAGCCCTATAATTATAAACATGTACAGTCGTGTAATCAAATTACCGCAGTACCAACCGCCTCCCCCTTCCGTAAGCCTTTTGCAAAAGGGGCTTGACATGCGCATAACTGGCGGCATAATTTTCACAGCTCACAGCTCACAGCTCACAGCTCACAGCGTGAACTTTATTTAGATAATTTTTTATCTACTTTTTATA
>CAUVKE010000231.1:0-3370 GCA_963552415.1 uncultured Treponema sp. | reverse complement strand
TCGATACATATTTCCGGAGAAGCGCGTTTTTTAGGCATATTCCCTATTAAACCCAAGGGAAAGGCGCAATTGATTTCGCCTTTAGCAGCATTTAGACTCAAAAGAACAGAGTGGTCGGGCAATACGGCCTTTAACGCAATCGGCATACAATGGGCAGTCGGCCGTACTTCATTCAATGACTATTCAAATAAAGTTTTGACCGGTTTATTTGACGGAGCCAAGGTCGGCCTTACCATCAAGAATGCCGATATTGCTTTTGCACTCGGCTATACGCGACTTACCCATAAAACCGATGCCAAAATCAGAATAGATCAAGATGATATAGCCGGAATGAACAATACGAACAAAATACTTGCACCGCAGCGGTTATTCTTGCTTTTATCATCCTCTTTTCAAGAACTCATCCCCTGGCATACATTCGGTTTTGAGGCACTGACTCAATTCGATGTGCTTAAACAAACCGGAAGAACCCATACGCAATACCTTATACCATTTATTCACGGACGAATAGGGAGGAATGTCAGTTGGAAATACTGGGGTGCTGTTCAATTCGGTCAAGATCCGCGATTTTTTTACTCCCTCGCATCAGGACTTTCTATGCGTTACTTTAATCCCGATTGGCGCTACTTTACGGTAACAGGTGCGCTCGACTGGGCAGCAGGAAACTATGACGGTACGGGGCCTATGCGTTCATTTATACCTATTACAGATATAAAACAAACTATTGTCGCCGACGAGATAACAGGATCGTTTAGTAATACGCTTACGGCAGGAATATCGGCAAGCGTTCAGCCGATACATGAACTGGTGACGAGATTATCATACATACTGCTGACTTCTCCAAATACCGTACAGGCACCCGCTTATGTAGGGTCAGAACTCTCGGCAAAAGTGGCATACCATTTCTATAATGATTTTGGTGTAACCTTCACCGGCGGCGTATTTATACCCAATAAGAAAGTCATCCATGGATATAATTTGCAATGGTTAACGACATTCGCATTTACAGTTCATCTGTAAAAGATAGTTTTTAGGAGGTCGATTATGAAAAAATACCTAGGGATTTTAGTGCTTAGCATAGTAGGAATTTCCTCACTCGCAGCAACAGTGCTAACGGCAACAATTACGGAAGTTGCCGGAAAGGTTGAGTGCAAACTCCCCGGAACCGATTGGAAGGCTGCAAAAACAGGCGATGTTTTGCCGGCAGGTTCTCTGATCTCTACCGGCTTTAAGAGTACCGCTATTCTTAAAACTGAATCGGCGACACTGACGGTAAAGCCTGTTACCCGCTTAACAATTGAAGAGCTGATAAAATCCGAAGGCACAACAAAAACTCAGATGATTTTGATGACCGGACGGGTTAAGGCTGAAGTTACCCCGAAAGAAGGTGAAAAAGCGGATTTTAAGGTTAAAAGTCCGACAGCAACCGCTTCCGTACGCGGTACAGGCTTTGAATTTGATGGACAGAATTTGCTTGTAGACCATGGTGCCGTTCAATTTGAATCGGAAACAGGTATCGGGATATCGCAAATAGTTGCCGTCGGCGAATTCAGTACCGTAAGTCAAACGGGTACGGTAACGACACCCGTAGCTGTCGTAATGAACAATTCCGATAACTTATTACAAGCAGCCCAATCCGCTTCCATAGCCCATGCTAATAATATCGCTTTACTAAATACGAAGAACTCTATCGATCCCGTAATCAAAGGCAATATCAAACCTAATAAGGGCGAGATTAAACTTAATATAGGGTGGAAAGACTAACGAGGGAAGTGCTGATTAATTCGCATTCGAATTAATTAGTGTTTCCCTAGTGTACACTATGGCCGACAGCTGCGCCTCGCCTCTTCTTATCATACGACCGATGAGGCATAGGCTGCCGGTTTTTTAATTCAAAAAATATACCGAATTCGGTAATCGGTACTATAAATAATAGGAAGTTATGGCAATTAAAATTATCTGTGCGGATATAACCACACTTAAAGTAGATGCAATCGTCAACGCGGCAAATACATCGCTGCTCGGAGGCGGAGGCGTCGATGGAGCGATTCACCGCGCTGCCGGCCCCGAATTGCTGGAAGAATGCAGAGCACTCAAAGGATGCAAAACAGGACAGGCAAAAATTACACGCGGATATAAGCTCCCGGCGGAATATGTTATCCATACGCCCGGCCCGATCTATCAGGACGGCAAGCACGGGGAGCCGGAGCTGCTTGCAAGCTGCTACCGCAATTCACTCATTCTTGCGGCAGATTTTCACTGTGAAACGATTGCATTTCCCTGTATCAGTGCGGGCATATACGGCTATCCGATGAAAGAAGCGGCTTTTATCGCCCTTTCTACCGTTTATACATATCTAACGGCAACAAAGGCGGACATGACCGTCTACCACGTCTGCTTTAGTAAGCAGATCGAAGAACTGTATCGTACAGTCTTCGAAAACATAAGCGCTCAAGGGCTTCTCTAAAAATTTCAATTCCATTATTACTGTTCAACTTGAAAATCGGCAGCGGGAATTACAATTATAATGAATGAAATATTTGATCACAATGCAACACCTGCAGACTCTATAGACACTGTAAACGATTTTTACCGATGGCTTGACGGTTTTATCAACGTTGAAAAACGGCCGCACAAAAAGATCTTTTCGCTTGAGGTTATCGGATACTATGCCGCGCTTTTTTCCAACCCGCAAACGGCGTATAAAACAGTACACATTGCCGGTTCAAAGGGAAAGGGCTCTGTTGCGGCGATGCTTTCGGCCTTACTCACCGAGGCAGGATATAAGACAGGCCTTTATACTTCACCTCATGTAAACGACTTCCGCGAGCGGATAACGGAAAACGGCTGCTTCTTCAGCGATTCAGCCTACCTTGAAGCATTCCGTGCCGTACGGCAAGGCGTACTACCGCATATTGGGCAGCATGGGGAGCCGCAGCCGAGCTGGTTTGAACTGGTAACACTGACCGCCTTTGTGCTGTTCCGGCAGGAGCGGGTCGACTGGGCGGTGTTTGAAACCGGCATGGGGGGCAGGCTTGACGCTACCAATATCGTACAGCCGGAAATAACCGTGCTGACACCGATCGAGCTTGAACACTGTGAATATCTCGGCCATACCATTCCGCTCATCGCGGCGGAAAAAGCGGGTATCATTAAAGCGGAAGTTCCCGTTTTTTGCTCGCGGCAGCAACCTTCCGCACTCGAAGTATTCAAAGAACGGGCGGCAGCGCTCAATGCGCCGCTCTTCTATCTACCCGATTTTATCGAAGCAATCGAACACCGGCTTATATCGCAAGGGCGCGAAGTTACCATCCGCTTTTCCGCCGCGCATCCGGTCGGAGCGCTCTTTAAACGTCCGCTGCACGCAATA
>CAUVKE010000230.1:0-3373 GCA_963552415.1 uncultured Treponema sp. | reverse complement strand
ATGCGACAACGCAGATGCACCGTATATTTTCAAAAGAACAAAAGGATGATAGAATATGAGCCTATGCATATAACTATCTGGGCGCTTGCCTTTCTGTGGTTTTTTGTTTTTTTGGCAGGCTTTATCGATTCCGCTGCGGGAGGCGGAGGCTTAATCTCGCTGCCTGCGTATCTGTTCGTCGGGCTCCCGCCGCATACGGCAATCGGATGCAATAAGTTTTCCGCTGCGTGCGGTACCACGCTTTCCGCAGCGCGGTTTTTTAAAAACGGCGCGGTTGACTGGCAGATTTCCGCCATTTCCGCCGTCTGTTCGTTTATATTTTCATACCTCGGGACAAGACTAGCGTTGATGATTAATCAGGAAACACTCAAAACCGCATTGGTGGTCGTTCTTCCGATTGTCGCGGTTCTGCTGTTATTAAAACGGGATTTCGGTACGGAGAATCAGTCGGCCGATATACCCAAAAAGAAAGCGTTCATCTTAGCAACCTGCGCCGGTTCCGTTATCGGATTCTATGACGGGCTGATCGGCCCGGGAACGGGAACCATTGCGATTATTGTTTTTTCCGCATGGATGCAGTACGACCTTAAAACCGCTTCCGGTAATGCAAAAATATTGAACCTTGCATCGAACTATGCATCGCTCATTGCCGTTATAGTCGGCAACAAAGTCATCTATTCCATCGCGATTCCCGCCGCCGTATTCGGCATCATCGGAAACTATATCGGAGCAGGCTTTGCAATAAAAAAAGGCACTGCGTTTATCAAACCTGTGATGATTTGCGTCATCGTACTGCTGTTCGGAAAACTCTTTTACGATGTTTTCGGAACGCTGTTCTTTTCATAATTGCCGATGTACGATACGCTTTACGACCCTTACGATTATCCGCTGTACCGTCCGCCGAGCGAGGCCTATTCTTTAATTTTACAGGTAACGCTCGGCTGCTCGTATAACCGCTGCGTCTTTTGCGGGATGTACCAGACAAAAAAATTCCGGATTAAACCGATTGAAACGGTGAAGCAGGAACTTGTGATGTTTGCCGAACACTACCGCCGTGTCGATAAGGTATTCTTAGCGGACGGTGATGCGTTAACCGCCCCGACGGAATATTTGGTTGAGGTGCTGGACGCGATCGCCGCCGTTATTCCGCAGTGCAAACGGGTGTCCTGCTATGCAACCCATCTCAATATCAGACAAAAATCTCCGGAAGAATTGAAGCTGCTGGCCTCAAAGGGGCTGACGCTCCTGTATCTCGGTGTGGAAAGCGGCGATGATGAAACGCTCAAGTTTATCCGGAAGGGAACAACGGCAGCGGAGCTTATCAAACTTTCGTATAAAGTAAAAGACGCAGGGATGGAACTGTCGGCAACCTTTATTTTAGGAATTAACGGCGCCGAACGGGATAACACGCAGCATGCGATTAAAACCGGCGAGATTATCTCCAAAATGTATTTGACCTATGCGGGGCTGCTCACCCTGCGGCTTGAGGACGGCAGCTATCTTACCAAAGCCGCCGCCGAAGGAAAATACACGGTTGTCGGGATCGAAGAAGTTGTTAAAGAATTAAAGCTGATTTTAGAAAATATCCATGTTGAAGAGATGACCGCTCCGGTGATTTTCCGATCCAATCATGCCTCCAATTTTTTAACATTGAAAGGAACGTTGCCGCAGGATAGGGATGCAATGCTTGCGCAGGTCAATCGCGTTCTGGAGCGGGGTGTCTATCCTGAACACCGGAAATACTACCTGTAGGAACCTCTAAAAATAGAAGTTTTTAGAGGTTCCCCTTGTATTCGGCAATTTAATGCGTTTGCAATTCCCTCTTTTCTTCCCCTCTTTAAAAATCCCATAAAATAGTATATGCTCTCCCCATGAATGATGCGAAAGCCGGCAGAGATTTTCTCTTTGTGCTCGATTATATATTGAATAAGGCGAATATACGTGAAATCGATGCATTTGCTGCCGCGATTGAGCGGCGTCAAGGGCAGCTTAACGGAATGATAAATGGCTCTAGTCCGTTTACTCCCGAAGAAGCGGCAAAGAAAATGTCGGAATCGATTTATGCTTCTATTGATGCGAGTATGGACGGTGTTCGTCATACTTTTCGGGATTACGCCGCTGATATCTTGCAAAAAGAAGCCCCGGAACTTTCCAAGGAGCAAATTCTCAGTCTGGTTGATTCATGGATTCCGCAATCGAGTAGTAAGCGCGGAAAAAGCCGCCGTGCTTCTTTGGTAAAGAATGGTTCGGTGCAAGGTGTCCCTGCTGATCTGTTATACGAAATGGTTATACAGTTTGTTTCGTATAGTTTGGGTGAAATGCCGGTTGAAACACAGCGAAGTCTTACTGCAGCGATGCATGATTGGACAGGCTCTTATTGGCAGCGGTTTCCTACCGGTATAAAACAGGAGATAAAAACTTTTTTGAATGGGGAGACAACATCCGGCGAGTTTCAAGGCCATTTGCGCGAGATGTTGGGGTTAGTATAAGGAGATTTACATGCAGGAAAACGAACAGTCGTTCGAGGCGTGGACCGGATATTATAAAATAGAATATCTTGATGAAGAACCCAAAGTAACGGAAAAAGAACTCTTTGATACAGTATTTGCCAAGTTAGAAAAAATACAGAAGCAGGCTATACTTGAAAAAATTAAAAGAGCAGAAGCCCAGCTTACAAGTCTTGGAGATGAACTGGATATATTTTTAGCACAAGAGTGAGGAAAGATTATCACTTCCCTTACTACTTATTCGTGCGGAGGGGTTAATACCCCGATGCTTTGTGTTGGGGTTGTTGATTCGTGCGGGGAGATTTATACCCGTCATGGATGGCGGGCGTATTAAACAGCAGCGAATTTACTGCAAGCAAATTCGCCATCAAGCAATGTTACAAAGACGTACATTGCTTGATGAAGTGTCTGATGTGTTTGTTTATGAAAGAAAATGCAAAAATATACGGTTTTTCCGGATTTATTGTATAAATATACTTGCTATATTGGAAAGATTGTGTATAATTAAATAATATCACTCACTATAACTTAAAAGGAGAAGTAGAGTATGAAGCGTAGAATGGTATGCTTATTAACTGCTCTTGTGGGCGTCGCGCTGATTTTAGCAAGCTGCGGCGGGCAGAGCGGTGAAAAAACTTCAGCAGCCGGTTCGTCCGGTGCCGAATTTATTATCGGTAACGGTGCCGAACCGCAGAGTTTGGATCCTGCAAAGATTCAAGGGACGACCGAACACCGCATTAATCTGGCATTGTTTGAAGGTTTGGTAACGTACGATCCCAAAACCGCAAACGCGATACCGGGCGTCGCCGAATCGTGGGATATCAGCGAAGACGGTATGACCTATACCTTCCACCTGCGCAAAGCGG
>CAUVKE010000229.1:0-3375 GCA_963552415.1 uncultured Treponema sp. | reverse complement strand
CTTCTTTCTTGAGAGCAGCCGATTATTTTAATTTGTAATTATCGAAACCAATTAATTAATCGCTTCTACCTCTTCTGTAGAAAGTCCTGTCGCTTGTAGTATTTTTGTACTGAAATCAGTAATTTATTTTATAAGCTTTCGATTTCTTCTTTGCCACGTATCTGACGGTCGACAAATATAGAGTCTTTGTATTTTCTGTTGGCTGTACTCATGACTGCTTATCCCCAAGAACTCATTGTAGTATAGCATGGATATGAAGATTTTGAAAGCTGCCGGTAGGTGCTGTTGTAAGGTAAAATTTTTAATCCGGTTATCTGTAGAGGAGGTGCTGTCAACCACCGCCATCCATGGCAAGTTCAAAAATTGACTTCCTTGTCAATTTTTGAACGCGAGTTTTTTGCAGAGCAAAAAACGTCGCTACTGCTGGGAACCAGCGGCATCCATGCCGCTTCTGATACGCTTTTCCGTAAGCCTTTTGAAATAGACGGTGTAGATACAAGGAATACAGTAAAAAAGTACCGCAGGCACGCTAAAGAATGTACCTCCTGTACATTCTTTAGCTGCGAGTTCGCAATGCGAACTCGATTCGGCTTGGAACCACCGCCATCCATGGCGGTTTTGATACGTCGAGGACTGTTTGCAGCAGCGGCATGGATGCTGCTCGTATCAACCAGAAGCGATGTTTTGCGGTGACGCGAAACTCGTCGTCAAAACTATACACGGATGTATAGTTTTGACGGCAGATGCGCCGTATATTTCAAAAGGTTGAAGGGCTGTATTTTTCGTGGTATACCCGCTCAAATAAAAAACGTTTATCTTCTTCAAAAAGACCTTCAAACACAAAGCCGAGCACAGCGCAGTTGCTTTTGGGAAGAAAATGGGAAAATAGACTTCGTCCTTTGCTATGAATGGTACGGTGAGGAAAATGTAGAACAAACTGAAGCGATTGCCGTTTCCCGATTGAAACGGCATAGCTGTCTCTACATCCGCAGATGAGTATCTTACTGTCTATAAACAATACATACAGCCCGCTTGATGAATATGGGTTAAACATCATAAACGTTTGCCGTTCAAATTCATGCAGCCGGTATAAAAAAAGCGGGAACATATTCCGCGTTACTGTTTTTTCTGCCGTACATTGTGCGGCCGTTTGATAAGCCGATGGTAAAAAATCGGTGAAGGCAGGCAGATATAGATCAGTATGGATAATTGAATCGAGGGGAAAATGCTCGTGTTCATGCGCGGTAATCGGAGGGGTATCCGGTATATGAATTTCTGCAAAAATATTGTTTTTTTGCCGCTCATCGGGGTCGTATTTATATGCAATATCGGGTAACGTTATAGAGCAACTGCCGTTGTGTGCATAAACGGTTGTATGAAAGACAATGCTTCGTTTTTTATGATCAAAAAAAACAGACGTTTTTTTTCCGATAAATTCGGGAAGCGGTTGAAAATAGAGCTTACTGTTTTTTATCGTATAGGATCCGGACGGCAGCATATAAAAGAGCGCCCCCGATTGCAGAAGAAGCGGAGGTAACTCCTGTAAGAATGCTTCAATGATATAGTCATATTCAATCCGTGAGAGCGGAATCTGCATATTCTGCCCCCTTAAAATCGATATAAGAAATTTTCCATGCGGTATCTTCTTTTACTGCGCCGAATTCCAGCATAATAAACAACGGCTGTTCATCATCGGAAAAAAGATTCGGAACATCGGCTATATTCTCTGCCGGCTCTCCAGTCTGTACAGCTGTGTCGGTCGCTTGCTGTACAGCAGCCTCTTCGCTTTTATTGCTCACTTCATGACTCGCTTCCGCTGCTGCCTGTTTTACAGCAAGCCGCATCAGTATTATTGCACTGCCGTCCTGCTTAAATGACGGGCGCCCGTAAAACGCATAAGAAAAATCGGTAAAATGTTCTATCATAAAACGCCCAAGATGCAGTAAAAAGGCTTTTTGTGTGCTAAAAAGAGCGTCATCAACCGATTTTGCTACAACCGTTGCGGCAATGGTATCGCAAAAGGTGAGCAAATCTTCCGGAATGTTTTGATAGTCCAATATGCCGAGCTGCGGTAATGAAGGCAGAATATCACCGTCATCGATAGTGTCCGCATACGGAACAGGCCGGTCGCCTTCAATGGTATACGGTTCGGGAATGGGTGGAATGCTCAAATCATCGCCTAATGCTTCCCATTGAATAGAGTCAAAATACGCCTTATTTTGATCCCGTAGAGATTCCGAACAGAGCGGCAGCAATATCAATAAAAAAAATGCCCCGCACCACTTTTTCCGCACTATTTTATATCTCCCATACCATCCATATCTTTCAACGATAATCCATAGCACTCCCCGTCCCTATCGGAATTATACGGTTCAATATGGATAACAATATCATACACATTCCCAAGTGCATTCCTAATAGCAAGCGAAGTTTTTTCGGCAATACTGTGCGCTTCGCTTACCGGCATGGAGCCGTCAACCTCGATATCCAAATCGATATCCCACAAATTCGCCATCTTGCGTATTCGCGCGCGGTGCGGGTTTTTAACCTCCGGAATGGTGGCGACGGCGCTAAAAAGCTGTTCGTAAAGCTGCTTATTGGTATTGCCGTCCATCAATTCAACATTAAGTTCGATAAAGAGTGTAATCGCCGATTTAATAATCAGGCATGAAACGAGTAATGCAATAAGCGGATCAAAATACGGTGCCTGCAATAACAGAGAGATAATAAAGCCGATAAGTACCGATGACGAAATAACGATATCGTTTACCATATTACGTGCATTCGCAAGTATCATCAAGCTTTGGGCTTTTTTACCGAGGAGATATTGATTAAGCGCGAGGAGAAGTTTACCGGCAATAGATACCGCCGTTACGATTATCGCAATACGCTGCGGCATCGGAAGCAGCTCGCCTTTATATACCTGTATCAGTTTATCGATTGAAGCAATAAAGAGCTGGATGCCGGCAAACATAATGATAAATGCCAACACCATAGAGGCGATGGTTTCGGCACGCTGCCGTCCCCACGGATAGCGGAAGTCAGAAGGCTTATTGATGATAAAGCTGACGAGCACCGCCATCACGGCGATACCGACATCGGTTGCCGTATCGATACCGTCCCCTAGCACTGCCAGACTACCGGTTATAAGACCAACGGTGAGCTTTAGTACGCAAAGCAGCAAATTACCGCCGAGTGCGACAAAAGAGGCGGTGCGTACAATCTTAGTGCGTGTATCCTGCGTAAGCGTATATTGATCGGTCGGTTGCATTTAGGCGTAAAACTCTTTAACGGCGTCGGCAATATATTGAATATGCTCTTTTGTTATCCAATAGTGTGTTGCCAATCGGAAATACCCGTCGCGGTCGCAAGGAT
>CAUVKE010000228.1:0-3385 GCA_963552415.1 uncultured Treponema sp. | reverse complement strand
TAAGAGGGTAGCCACTTCTTTGTTACCAGCCGTTCCCAATTTGCAATATACACGGCTGTCGGTACCGTCATATATTCATTTCGTAAGAAAAAAAGACAGGCATATCCTCTATCCGCAGAAAAGATAACGGAATCTTTTTCCAATACCGGCTGCAACATCAATTCCGCTCCGATTTCACTGCGTAAATCCGTATAAAGCGGAATAAGATTTTTTTCACCTAACGAAGTGTCAAATACTGCTTTTAATCCGATATTTGCAATATCACCCGAAATATTTTGAATTTCGGTTACGACTTTTAAAAGCTTTCCGGTTGCTCGTTGTTTTGACGGTACGAACGAAAATGTTTGTGTCGCCAGAAAATCCATACTGATTTGGAACATAATCGTTATCTCATTTTTTGTCTGACTGACAATTATTTTCTTTCCGCTTTTATTATTAAGATGGAATATCTTGCCATTAAAGAGCACCGAATAAATATTTACGGAAGATTGAGAGCGATCATCATACAGCGGCTCATACTCCCGCACATTCTCGGCCTTTGAATGATATAAACAAAAATTACCTGTCTTAGGGTAAATAACCAGCTTTAACGGATCACTGATCATTTCTACGGTTTTTTCCGCTGCAAATAATCCGCTCAGCAAGCATACCGAAAGACATAGCAGTAGTATTTTTTTATTGGATGTCCGCATTATTTTTCTCCTCTCATTCGCTGGTCATAGAGTTCTTTCAAGGTTTGGGTACGCTCCTTCAGTTCCGTCAATTCCTGACGGCGTCTTTCAAGTTGCTGCCGCTCGGCTTCTTCTTGTTCTTTTTGCAATAGCTCTGCCCTTTGTTGTTGTTCAAAAGCTTGCTGCTGTTCCCGTATTTGCTGATTTTCCTGTTCGTCGGCAATCCGTGCAAGCATTTCCGAAAGTTCGTCAAGCTTTTTTTCCAACACAGCGAGGCGCTCGACAATTTCTTTATTCTGCTTTTGTTCGGCTTCTCCGGTTTCAGACGTTGTTTCGGTCTGCGCCGATGCAGTATGCGTTTCGCTCGCCATCCGCAAAAGTTCCTCCCGAACCGACTGTTGATCGATAAGCACAATTTTATACCGAGCCTCGTTTACCTTTCCCGACTGCGGATAATTCACGACAACTTTACTAAAAATTTCGCGGGCTTCGGTATAATTTCCAACTGCATAGAAATTCTCTCCTATCCAATAATAAGCAGATGGAATCTTGGGATGTTTGGGATAATTCTTGATAAACTGATAAAGCGTACGTGACGATTGTTCATACTCACCGGATAAATGGAAAAGCCGACCTTTTTGATAGTTCACTTCGGCGGCGCGTTCATCTTCAGGGGCTGCTTTCAAAAACGCATCGGCATACGCCAATGCACGTTCATAATTTTGTGCAGAAGCTTCGGACATCACCAGCCAATAGAGTGCTTCTGTACGGTCATTC
The DNA here is from genome assembly GCA_963552415.1 of uncultured Treponema sp. GTDB lineage: Bacteria > Spirochaetota > Spirochaetia > Treponematales > Treponemataceae > Treponema. The sequence continues at coordinate 1,937 of CAUVKE010000228.1, read as the reverse complement.
GGTTCTGCTGTAATAAGTACCCGCTCAAATGATTCCGTTGCAACAGTCCAATCACCACGGCTGTATGCATCCAAACCGCTCAATAAATCGTCATTGTCGGCAAAGAGACCGCAGATACCAAAACACACAAGATAAGCAAATAGTAATTTTTTTTTCATTTCTTTATATCTCCGGAAAAAAAAGAGGATCCTGAAACGACAACATCGGCGCCGGCATTACATACAGCCGGAAGCGTTTCCGCATTGACACCGCCGTCAACCGAAATCAAATAGCGGTAACCGTATTTTTCACGGTATTCACATAGTTTCTCAATCTTTCTGAGACATTGGGGGATCATCGTTTGCCCGCCGAAGCCCGGATTAACCGTCATCACCAATACAAGATCAACGAAAGGTAACACCTCATCTAAAAGATGTACAGGAGTTGACGGTACGATACTGACACCGGGTTTCATACCTGCAGCACGGATTTCCGTAATAAGCCGGTTTGCGTGCACTGCCGCTTCAATGTGAAACGTAAAATAATCTGCCCCCGCCGCTGCAAAATCTTTTACAAAATCTTGAGGACGAGCGACCATTAAATGCACGTCAAAAGGAAGGGCGCTTTTACGCCGTAAACTGCGCACGACAGGGACACCGAACGTTAAATTCGGTACAAATATCCCGTCCATCACATCAAGATGCACCCATTGTCCCCCGTTTGCTTCAATAAACTGTAATTCTTCAGCAAGCCGTGAAAAGTCTGCACTTAATAAAGACGGCGCTAATATAAACGATGCCCCCATCGTCTTAAACCCTCCCATAAAAAATCAAGCAGAAAGTATCACCTTTCGCGGCTGTCCAAAAACTGTTACGCAATCCGCTTTAGCGGATATGATAAATCATTTCCTTACAGAAAAAGCCGATAGGCTTTCAGTTTTTGGACAGCCCCAGTTTCCCGATATACCGATTACAATATCGGATTTTTTTTTAAAAGTTTGAACATATGCTTCCGATTAAGAAAAAAAAGAACTGCGAAATGACCTCATCTTTATAATACCGGCAATCGAAATTTTTTCTTTGTATTGTGTGTTATCTTCCTGAATCACCAACACCGCATCATGCTCCGTTTTTTCAATTGCAATGGGAATACCCGTAATTATCCGGCGCCCTGACGCTCCATCAATCGAAACCTCCAAATGGTTGTTGTCGGCAATCGCTGTTTCCGCAAGATGGATTTTCCCTAAAAAATCAAGCCCTGAAACCTCTCGAACTTCGTTATTCATCGGTACTCCATATAGCTGTTCTTTGGTGATGATAAGCTTTTTTGCAATTTTTTCCTTCAAGTTTTGCTTATTATACTGATCGACCGGCATCGTATCTACAATAGCTTGCAGCTCTCGAATATGTTCGGAATAGTCTTTTTCCTGTTTGCATTGAATTGTACGCTGTTTTTTCGCTTTTTTATCAAAGCCGTCAAGCACGGAATGTCGATGTTCAATAGAGACAAATCCGGCAGCAGTATATTGTCCCGTACCGCCCGTAGTATAAAAAGTTACATCCAGCCCTGCAGATTTGATCATCATACGAATCGAATCCAAATCCATCTGCTTCATCAGATACACACCGTCGGATAATTCCTTATAGATGATATCCAGCAGCCTTGTATTTTGCTTAAAAAGCTTCCGTTTATCCTCCGCAACGGTTATAACAAACCCGTAGTATAGACCGACGGCGGTACACTGTAAGTACCATTCTGAAATGCTCACCTTTATATTTTGAGGAACGGTCCCTCCTGAGGCCTCCTCAAGTAAGGCGATCAAAGCTTTATCGGTATAGCACCGCTCAAAACAGCGCAAACAAGCTGTTCGTGTGATGGTAAACCTGCCGGTTGTCAAAATAGATACCGGTTCCATGCAGCTCAATACCGGAAATATCCGCCCAAGAGCGGTAAAGGGT
>CAUVKE010000227.1:0-3405 GCA_963552415.1 uncultured Treponema sp. | reverse complement strand
CAGATAGCGATGGACGGGGTATCCTTCTCAAAAAAGCGCTTTCTTAAACGCGAAAAAGGGGGTATACTATATGCAGCTGCTGCTTGAGAGGTTCGCACAATGAATGTAATAGAAGTAAGCAATGTAACAAAGAAGTATAACGAAACGGTCGTTGTGCATTCGGTTTCTTTTTCCGTAAAAAAGGGCGAGATATACGGGCTGTTGGGAAGAAACGGCGCCGGTAAAACGACGATAATGAAGATGCTGTTAGGGCTTGCAAAACCGACGGAGGGGCAAGTCCATATCTTAGGCAATGATACCAATACCGGCGAGGGAAAAGCCATATTACGGAAAGTCGGCTGCATCATAGAAAATCCGGGGTTTTACGCCAATTTAACGGGAACTGAAAATTTGCACATTTTTGCACGCTTAAAAGCGCTTGACGATGAGGCCGTACAAAAAGCTCTGGCGTTGGTCAATTTACCGTATAACGACAAAAAACTCTTTTCAAAATATTCACTGGGAATGAAGCAACGATTGGCGATTGCCAATGCCGTTATGCATGATCCTGAAGTGTTGATACTGGATGAGCCTATTAACGGACTTGATCCTATCGGCATTGCAGAGGTAAGAAAACTGCTTATCGATTTAAAACAATCCGGGGTGAGTATTTTAATATCCAGTCATATATTATCCGAAATTGAAAGTTTGGCAGACCGCATTGGAATTATCAATGACGGAAAATTGATCGACGAGATACATATCGCCGAATGGCAAAATAAAACCGAAGGCATAAAAATTTTTGTACAGGATACGGAGCAGGTAAAAAAAGTTCTTCTTAAAGAAGGGGTAAAGGAATCGGATATCACCTGTTTAGCGGACGGTATTACGGTAAAAAGCGATGATATCAGTGTTGCACAGCTTAATACAATTTTTGTCGGTAATGGCATAGAGGTGTCCGGTATTATGAAAGAACGGATGACGCTTGAAGACTATTTTAAAAAGGCTACGGGAGGTCAAGGAATTGGTTAATGTGCTGGTATCCGAAATACGGAAAAATAAAAGATCAAAAGCGCTCGCTATTTCCGCACTATTAATTGTCGCCTATGAAGCGATTACCGTTTTTTATACGGTACGTGCGGTAGGCTTATTTGACGATTTTATGTACTTATATAAATTTGCGTTGAGCTATATGGACTTTCTTATTTTACCGATGATATTGCTGTCGTTTATAACGGCAATTTTTTCTACTGACTATAAAAGCGATACGATAAAATACTTATGGACAATTCCGGTGTCAAAAAAACGGTTTTTCTTTGCGAAAGCCGTATATGTGTTATTGCTGGCATGTATGTTTATGACAGCAGTGTTTGTCATCACCTGCATTGCGGGATACTGCAGCCGGTTTCGATCCGGTATGACGGCGGCACTCGTTTTACGGTTCTTTTTGCTGTGCGTTTTAAGTTCAGTCTTTGTAACACTGGCTATGCTGCCTGTTTCGCTTATCACCGTTTTTACAAAGGGGAATACCGCCATCACGAATTTAGCGGGAAGTATATATGTAATCGCATCTTTTTTATCGATGAGATATTTACAAGGGATCAGTCCATTGGCAAGTGTGCCGCATATTATCTGGTATAAGAATTTTGAAGGTGTACAAAATAATCCCCATATCGGTTTATTGCTGATCAATGTGATTGCCGTATTTATACTCTACCTGATTGCGTCGCTGATCATTCTTGAAAAACAGGAAGTATAGACTTATGAGAATGATAGGAATGCTGTGTGTTGAATTTAAAAAGCTGAAACGGAAAAAGTTTTTTTGGATACTACTGCTTGTCATTATTATTTCTGCCGTTATACAGGAGCTTATGGGAAAGAGAGTATATAATAATGTTGCGTATGGCGAAACGTTAGGATTTTTCTTGCATAACGGTCTTATCGTAAACAGTTATTATTTGTTCATACCGATTTTTTCGTTGATAGGAATGGAATTGTTTTTATTGGAAAGGCAAAATAATACGCTTATCAATATATTAACGGTGCCGATAACAAAAAACGTTCTTATTACGATCAAAACCGTCGTGCTTTGTATCATTGCTCTGTTATATACCGTACTGACGTTTCTTTCGATATGTCTGTTGGAAACAGAATTTAACCTGCATACTATACGAATCAATTTTGTATTGACTCATTTGGCTGTTTATGTCATTCACGGCATCGTGTGTACTGTCATAGCAATGATGATAATCGGCATTATGCTGCATTTTAGGCAGAGTGTGCAGGCAGCTGTAGCGGTAAGTTTTATTACCTCTTTTGTCGGAGTTTTTATATCTCAAGCACCGATTCCATATCTTTATTGTGTTAATGCAATGTTTTATCTATCCGGTGCCGCTCAATCAACAGGTTTTGAAAAAATGATTGCTGCTATTGTTGTATTGATTGTGTGCGGAGTGACAGGGCTGTTATTTAATACGCTGTCGAAAGAGGAATGCTAAGATAAGCAGAAGGGCTGATGTCATTAAGAATATACATTCATGTACATCTGAAGATATAAGATGAAAATATCAAACGCAGATGCCCCTCCGGCGCTCTGCATCGGGGTATGCTGGTTTACCTGCGGCATTGTATGCCTCACCCAGTTGTTAATAAATTTAAATTCATTATTTGTCAAGGAGAGTATGAAAAAGCTAAAAAGCAATGATCTAGCCTGCTTAATCCTTTAGGCATGTAATCGGAACAACAAACACTCCATCCTCTCGTTTATAGGCAAATGGAGCAACTCCGCATAAAACCATCAAAAAGGCAGGTTTCTTCATTTTTTCCGTATCAATTTTTGACGTTAATTTCAACAGACTTTCTGCGCCTTCATTGATCGACTGATCCCCTCCCAGTTTTACCTCAACCAAACCATAGCTGCCGTTTCTTAAATGAATGACAGCATCACATTCAAGACCTGTCTTGTCTCTATAATGATATACACTGCCATCCAATGCATCGGCATATATTCTTAAATCTCTGACACACAAGTTTTCAAATATCAAACCCATAAGCTCCAGATTATTGACCAGATCCGTTGGACCAAGTCCAAGTGCTGCCACAGCTATAGACGGATCCACAAAATACCTAGTATCAGAAGTTCGAATAGCCGTTTTTGATCGCAAATTCGGATTCCATGCAGGAGAATCTTCAATGACAAATATTTTTTTCAGAGCATTCAGGTACCCGTAAAGAGTTTCTTTATCAAAAGTTTCTACATCATTACTTATTATATCTGATCTGATTGTTTCCAGAGAAGCCTGTGTTGCAACATTTCTGGCATAGGATTTTAGTGTACGTTTCGTTCTTTCAGAATCTCTTTTTATTCTATCTACTCTGGATATATCATCATTTACAACGGCATCATAATAATCAAATGCTTGTTTT
>CAUVKE010000226.1:0-3412 GCA_963552415.1 uncultured Treponema sp. | reverse complement strand
GAGCGACTCTCTTTTGCAGGAATATCGCTTCTTTAAACGGGAAGAACCTGCGCCGGAAGCGCTGTATTCCGTACAAAAAGCAGGATTTGAGCAATTCGCCGGTATTAAACAAGAGCGCGGTTTTTCTTTTTTAACGGAACCTTTTAACGGCAGCCTGCCGGTACTGTCGGAAAAACTCAAGGCCGAACATTATACGGACGGGGCGTTCCGCATCAGTCAAAGCGGCTTACATCTCTTTTCCGGCTGTCCGGCTCAATGGTTTTTGTCTTCGGCGCTTTCCATCGACGAAGAAGACACTGATGCGGAACTTTTCAACCCGCGCTATATCGGTATCATTTGCCACCGTATTTTGGAGCGGCTCTATCAGCGTATACGGGAAACCGATAGGGTGTTTATCTCTGCGCATCTCGCCGATTATAGGGAGTGGGCTGAATCGATATTTAATGAGACCGTTCACAGCCAAACCGATTTCCGCGGGCCGCTCGCCGCGCCTTTTATCGAATCGATTAAAAAGCGCAGTTTAAAAAGCGTTGACTTTGTGCTTATGTTCGATGCGGAAAAGCTGGACGGTTATACGCCGTATATGATGGAAGGCGAGCTGCAGCATCGAAGCGGAGACATCCTCTATCACGGGCTCGTAGACCGCATCGCCTATCAGGAAGCGGAAGGCCGCGCCGTCATCCTTGATTACAAAAGCGGCAGCATTCCGGCGGCTTCGGATTATCAGCCGGAAGCCATGCGCGATTTCCAAATGCCGATGTATATCTTTCTTGTGGAAAACGAACTTTTCAAGCAGGAGACGGAGCACGCTTTTTTCCTCGGTATTACGAAGGAAGAAATAAAATACATCGTCAACGATAAGGCGGTAATACCGCAGGGCAGCTTCCGTTCTAAAACGAGGGAAGAATTTGAACCGTCGATACAGGCTTTTTTACAAATTGCTCAAGCGTACGCGCAGCAGGTCGGTATGGAAGACTTTAGAAAACCGGCAGCGGTACAATGGCAGGATTGTATGGGATGTCCCTTTCACACTATTTGCAGAACAACTTTTACCGTTGGAGAATAAGAATAGGGCGCTTCTAAAAACCGCAAATAGTTTTTTAGGGTAAAACGCATCGGATGCTTTTACCAGCTTAACTGTACGAACACCGGATCGTGGTCGGAAAGCCGTTCCTTCGGTGAAAACTCCGCGTTAAGGTGCAAAACATCCGCATAATCGATAGTGATATTATTCGTAACCAGAATATTATCAAGCGTTTGCGAATGCCCATCGTATACATACGTATAGCGTTCGTTTGCCGATAATTCTTCGATGGCGTTTTTCATTCCGGCGTTCTTAACTTTATCAATTGTTTCGGAGAACCAGAAATCATTATAGTCGCCGACCGAAATAATCCGTGCGTCGGAACGCTTTGCCTTTACACTATTGATAAATGCGGTAATTGCATCCGCCTGCTTATGGCGATTTACCTCACTGGCACGTACAACCGGCTGCTGTGCTCCCCAAATGCTCCCGTCCCCGCGTTTCGAGGTAAGATGATTGTTGATGACAAAGAAATCTTTCCCGCCATTCACACTGTCGAGGAACTTAAAGTGAGCGACAAGCGATTTTCGGCAGCTAGTAAAGGACGAATCTCCGACACCGATACGGGCAGGATTTTGCGTAAGCTTTGAACCGTCAGCTTCGATTGCGGCAGCAGTATTACAGTCGCTATTGTTCAAATCACCATCACTATCCTGCACTAGTTCAATTCTGTCATCACGGTAAAGATAGCAGCAGCGGATATTGGCGCCGGGCGCACCGCCGTCTTTGTTATTTTCCGGATCGATATTAACTGATTGATAAGTAGGCGCTCCGCCTATTGCTGCAATCTTATTGATTAAAAGGTTCAAGGTTTGCTGGGCACTGACCACATCATTATCTTTATCGGCACTATCATCCTGAATTTCTATTAAGCAAATGATATCGGGCTCTTTTAATTGATTGATAAAATGATCTGCAAATGCCGTTGCCCGCTGTTCCGGTGTTTTTTTGGATGAATGTCCTTTTTTCCCTTTAGCCTTTGAAAAATTTTCCAAATTATAGCTTACGATATTGAGCTTCGTGGCACCGAAGGCAATATTGGAACTTTCAGGGGCAATATGCCCAGCGGTAAGCTCTGGCAGCGCTTCCGTGATTTCGATTCGATAATTGCTGAATGAATAACCCAGTACACCAACTATATCGCCATTGTAGCTGTCGCCGATTGTCGGTTCAGGATCTGCAACGTTTGCTTCCGATTTTTCAGCAAAACAGGCATAAGGATATACACATACCCGTCCAGTGCTGTCATAGCTGTTATACATAAGCCCGCCGCGAGAGGTAAAACCGTTTGCACTCACTGGAGCAATATAGTGAGTACCTTTATAAGGAGCGGCGATCACTTTAGGATTGGTTATTTTGACCCGCATACCTTCCAAGCTTTCGTAATAATCGATTGCTTCCAATGCAGGAGAAAGGTCGCCAAGATCTCCGGTAAAAACCGTTTTCTCAAGTTTATCGGCGGTAATTTCAACCGGTGCAGGCAGTTCGTTATCGGATGAAAGAATACTAACATCAGTTTTTGCTGCAACTGTGATTTGGGTGGTTGCAAGCTGTGTGGCATCAAAGGCATGTTCGGTAACGATACCGGTAACGGTTACCGCATCTTTTACTTTAAGCTCTGCGGGAAATTGAGCGATGCCGCAATACACATAGATGGCATCGGAGGTTACATTATTTCCGTCCCCGTCTTTATCCTGCATATAAAAGCCGTCCGCTTTCTTTTTTGAATAGTGAATACCCGTTACAATGCCGGGAACATCTGTTACGCTTTGCCCCTTCAACGGTGATTCATGAGCTGTACCTTGGATGGTATAACTTTTTATTTCCTGTGGAATCGGAGCATTAACTTCCCACACGGCATGCAGTGTAAAGCTGTCAGTTACCGGATCGTCAAAGTTATACGCTGCTGCGGTGACTTCTTTTGCCCAATACTTAAAAGTGTAACCAGTACGAGTTGGATCGGGGGCAGGCTTTGAAACAGTTTTCCCGCTATCAATCGTTTGTGTATCAGGAGCTGTCCCTTCGGTAGAACCGGCTAGATTAAAATTGACGGTATATTGCTGTATTTTCCATACTGCAAAGAGTTTAAAATTATCGACTACCGGGGTGTCAAAATTGTAAGCTGCGCCGTCTGATGTCTTTGACCAATGCTGAAAGATATAATGAGTACGTGTGGGATTTTGGGTGGGTTTTGTGACTTTACCGTTTTTTGTAATTTTTTGTTCGTTAAGAGCATGCTTGTCGCTCCCCCCTCGCCCCCTACTCCAAACACAGCAAGACGTCCATTCGACACAATATCTATCTTCTTCACAGCGATCACATGTGAGC
>CAUVKE010000225.1:0-3416 GCA_963552415.1 uncultured Treponema sp. | reverse complement strand
TCATATTGACTCGGTATATGCCCGTCCGGTTTCCGTTTTGACGGCGGAAAAAAGTCTGCAGGTTGATATTGCAATTACACACAATGAACGAACGAATAAATCGATTGATGTTTCGGTAGCGCTCTTTGATTCCCGCAATCGAAAACGGGCGGAATTAAGCAAAAGTCTTATTGTGTCTGTTCCATCTCTTTCTCTCTCGATGATAATGGATGAATTAACCGGCTTAAAACTATGGACACTTGAAAAGCCTGAGCTGTACCGCATCGAAGTATCTTTATTGGAAGACGGTCTTGTATGTGATGCCGTATCGACTCGTATCGGATTCCGCACGGTTGCATTTACGCCGGAAGGTTTTTTCTTAAACGGCAAGCTGCTCAAGCTGCGCGGTTTAAACCGGCATCAGTCTTTCCCGTATGTGGGGTATGCGATGCCGAAGCGGGTGCAGCAAAAAGATGCGGATATCTTAAAATATGAGCTTGGCGTTAATATCGTTCGTACTTCGCATTATCCGCAGTCGCCGTATTTTTTGGATCGATGTGATGAGATCGGCTTATTGGTTTTTGAAGAAACGCCCGGTTGGCAGCATATCGGCGATTCTGCATGGCAGGATATCAGTTGTGAAAATATCCGAAAGATGATTATAAGAGATCGAAATCATCCTTCGATTGTACTGTGGGGAGTACGCATCAATGAATCGCCGGATTGCACCGAGTTTTATCAGCGCACGAATACGATTGCCCGTGAAATTGATCCGTACCGGCAGACCGGCGGTGTCCGCTGTATTGAAAATAGCGAATTTTTTGAAGACGTATATACGATGAATGACTTTACCTACGGGACTCAAGGATTGCCTGTCGGTACTGCAGCCGGAGCGGTGCGTGTACTTCGCTCTCAACGCGAGGTTACGGGACAGTCCGATTTGCTTCCCTATCTGGTAACCGAGTTCGGCGGGCACATCTACCCGACAAAGCGGTTCGATCAGGAAGAGCGTTTGGTTGAGCATGCAAAACTCCACCTTTCGGTGCAAAATGCCGCCGCACTCGATCCGCAAAAATGCGGTGCAATCGGCTGGTGCGCCTTTGACTATAATACCCATGCAAATTTCGGTTCGGGCGACCGCATTTGCTACCACGGCGTAATGGATATGTTCCGCATTCCTAAGTTTGCCGCAAGCGTCTATGCAAGCCAGTTGCCTACGGAAGTCCGGCCGGTATTGGAACCGTTGACACACTATACCGTCGGCGACCGGGCAGTCGGCGGGATCGCGCCGCTTATCGTCTGTACGAACTGCACCGCAATCCGGCTGAGTATCGGCGGAAAAGATTTAGGCCTTTTCTATCCCGCCGTTGACCGATACCCCGGCCTTACGCATCCGCCTGTCGTTATCGAAAATCTTTCGAGTGTGTGGGGCGGCGGATGGGAAGAAGCCGTATTTACCGGCTACCATAACGGTAAGGAGTGTATTACCCGCCGCTTTACTGCGAATCCCGTCGCGGCGCAGCTGGTACTTACCGCCGATGAAACAAAGCTCCGTGCAGACATACCCGATGCCGTCCGCTTCGTTGTGCGTCTCATCGATCAGGCCGGTAACGAATTACCCTATAGCTCCGAGATTGTGAAAATTAAGCTGAAAGGCCCTGCTAAAATTATCGGCCCGCAAGAATTTGCGCTTATCGGCGGCGCCCGCGGCTTTTGGATTAAAACGCTCGGAAAAACAGGAACGGCAAAAGTTTCCGCACAAAGCGGCGAATTTAAAAGCGAAACCGTTTCCGTCCGCATCCGGTAATTTCAGAATCGGCATCCGTGCCGCTTCCGTAAGCCTTTTGAAATAGACGGTACAGATGCTAGGAGCCTAGCCGAAATAAAGCGGAGGCACGTCCCAAAATATACGTCCATGTATATTTTGGGACTTCGAGTTTGCAATGCAAACTCGCTACTGCATAGAACCACCGCCGTCCATGGCGGTATTGATACGTCGAGCATTTTCAGCAGCGGCACGGATGCCGCTCGTATTATGCAGAAGCGATGTTTCGGCACAGCCGAAACTCGCTGCCAAAAGTGTACACGGATGTACGCTTTTGGCAATGCGACAACGCAGATGCACCGTATATTTCAAAAGGGATGGTTGACATACCCTATATATAGTGCTATTATGCAAAAAGTCAGTATAATTAACGCTATATAGATAAACTTATATAGTGTTAAAATAACTTTATAAAAGGCGGGAGAAACACCATGAGAACAAGAGAAGCAATCGATGCCGATATCGCAGCTGCGCGGTCGGAATTGCAAAATGTACACGGTTCAACAACGGAAGTATATGCGCGTATAGTCGGGTATTACCGTTCCGTCCGTAACTGGAATAAGGGTAAGCGCGAAGAATTTTCAGAGCGGAAAATGTTTGAACGCGAAAATCCTAAAACGCATATCTATGCCGGTCAAAGCGCTGTATTCGACACGGGTACTGCATCAATTCAGAATCCTGCGTTTTTCGAAGTATATACGCGAAAGACTTGTCCTAATTGCCCGCCAGTTAAAGAGTATTGCAACAATCTCGGTATCGCTGTCCGGTATATCGATGCCGATACCGAAGAAGGTATGAATGCTGCCGCAAAGCACGGTGTTCGCTCTTGTCCTACTGTTATCATGTATAATGAAGCGGAAAAAGAGCTTTCCCGAGCATATTCCGTTGCCGATCTTAAAGCTCATCATTTTACCCCTGATACGGCAGAGGCTGTTATCGCTTAAGTTATGAATGTCGGCTTGCAGAAAACTACGCTCGTCAATTACCCGCGCAGGGTAGCTGCTGCGGTTTTTCTGCCCGGCTGTAATCTACGCTGCCCATACTGCTATAACGGAGAGCTTGTATGCGCATCGGTTTGTGAGGGGCCGGTGCGTAAGGCTTCACAGTCCGGTGCTAACGACTATGTACCGATCGAAGCTGTTTACGAGCATATCGAAAAACGGAAGCCGGTACTGCAAGGGCTGGTCATTTCTGGCGGTGAAGCTCTGTTGTCGCCGGTTTTGCCTGAGCTTATTCTACGGGCACGAAAAGCAGGTCTTGCTGTCAAACTCGACACAAACGGTTTATTACCGGATGCCTTATCTTCCTTGCTGCAGGATCAAGCGCTTTGTCCGGATATGATAGCTCTTGATATAAAAACCTCTCCGGCTCGCTATAGAGAACTTGGATTTTGTCGGCCTGTAAGCGCGTCCCCGGCAATTCAGCCTCCGGCTGCTCAACAGCTGGAGGCTGCGCTTAAACGGACACTGATGATTTTACAGCAGAAAAAAACGTTTTGCCGGCCGATAGAAATCGAGTATCGGACGGTTCTTGTGCCGCCGCTTGTTGCTGCCGCTGATATAGGCGCTATTTCCGAACAGCTCCCTGCCGATGCCGCATGGTTTTTTGCTTC
>CAUVKE010000224.1:0-3432 GCA_963552415.1 uncultured Treponema sp. | reverse complement strand
TCACGATTCCATTCTATTCGATCGGGGTAGTAGAAGCCCCACAAACCGGTATATTTTGCGTTTGGATCGTTTATACCGACATAGATGATATACCCGCCAGTACCGCGATCAAACGCATTAATAGGATTAATCACATATTTCCCGACACTGTTGTTGTATTGATGAATATTCGTCGACGGCACGGAGGAAGCGGCAGAACCTGCTTGAATTACATATGAACCGGTAAGATTGGCGCCTGTGAGTTTAATTTCCCCATACCCTTTTATGCCGCCGATCAATACTAACTGCTTATTCGGTAAATAGGTAATACTCTGCGGATTAGCTACCCCGTGCGAGATGCTTGTCCAAGAACTGCCGTCATAACAGTACAGCTTACCGTTATCGAAAACAAAGACAGCGTTTGTAGAGCCTTCACAAATACCTCTTAGTCCCGATGTAGGGCTATCGACTACTTTAGAGCCGATCTTATTGTAAAGACCGTCTTCCAACAAGCAGTATTCACGTGCTGCACCTACCGGAATTTTTCCGGTAGACCATGATGAACCTGATGCTGCGCCATTTTTAATGGGATAAACTGTATAGCCTCTGCCGTTTTGCTCAAATGCAAAAACGGTATCGGTTCCAAAAATATATTGAGCCGAAGCCGCCGTATCCGGTAAAGCTGTCCATTTTGAATCAGCGTATTTATAGGTTTTGAATGTGTTCTTGTTTCCGAATGAAGCGTAAAGGTTGGCGCCGTCAGTAGCAAGCCCTGTACAAAGACCTGAAGGGCAGCCGCCCATTTCCGACCATTTTCCTCTGGCGCCCACTGACTTGTAAAATATTTTTCCGTTTGAAGTATATAACGTATTTCCAGTCCGTACTATTCCGCGTACCAATCCTTTAACGGATGCGGGGTTCAGTTTTACTTCTTGCTCAATTGCTGCAAATATCGGCGGATTTTTACAAGCTGATAAAATGATTCCAAAAGAAACCGCAAGTGCTGCGGCAAATAGTATTTTCTTCATAGTTCTGTTCCTTTTTTTAAAAGTGATACCGGGCGGCAAAGCCGATATTTAAGAAGTTCCCTGTACGATTAAAGCTTTTGTTTTTATACCATTGCGGAACGATATCCCACGATAATTCACCGCCGAATGACCATTCCGGCGAATATTGATAAAAAACCCCTGCCTGCGGTCTAAAGAAAAGACTGAAATACCGTGTCCCGTTATAAGACTGAAAATCACCGCCGAGTCCGAAGGTGAGCGGAATACGGATTTTTTGAATTGCAAAAGTATATCCTGAGTTAATGGTAAAGGGAATAGCAAAATAGAGATTGCTTCCAAGTGTCAAATGAAATGTAAAAGCAACATCACCGCCAATCGAAACCCCTTTCGTCAAATAATGAGTATAACCGAGAAAGATGCTCCCGCCCGGGTAAATATTAGTTTTAATCGCAAACTTCTCCGGCGATGTGTTAAAAAGCGGTATACCAAGCTGTAAGCCCATGCGGATAAACTGATCGCCTTTACGAATAGGTTCATAAACATATGCAGCGACAGGGGATTGCGCAGGCGGGGTTTCCGTTTCTGTTTCCTGAGTTTCGGCGGCTTCTTGCGCAAAGGCAGTCCATATCAAAATAGAAAAAAAGAAAAATAACCAACAACGTTTCATAAAGGAATTCAACTCCATCTCATTTTAAGGGATTTTTACAGACATCAAACATATCGATGCATCTTATAAGGTATATTTAAACAACCTGTATATATTATAAGTTACAGAAGCGCCGGTGTTAACCATGCGGTGTCCCACGCATAGAGAGCTAATGCAATCAGCCCCATGCTAATTAGCAACAGCGGCCCATTTTTCCATTGAGCGCTCACATTGCTTTCCTCAACTCTCCGCTTGACGGCACAGAGAATAAACGACCAGACAAGCATACTCGCCAAGGCGCTGAGCAGAATGGCAATCAATTCGATATAGGTGAAAGCCTGATAGAGGGCAAAAATCACAATTCCACCGGAAAACAAACGTTCCCGTATCAGTTGGTTTTCCATACGCCTAAAAAATATCCTATGTAAGGCCAAATCACAGAGATACACGGTTATCAATACAATAACCGGCATCAAAATGATGATACCGAGCGGCTCCAAAATGTAGTATTCAAGCAGCCGGCTGATTGAAGCGGAAACAACCATCACGGTGCCGTCCCTCAGAATAAAAGGGATTACCGCACGAGTAGAACGCGCATTCATCGAAAGACGTTCCAAACCGATACCCTGCAAAAAGATGAGCGAAGCAGGAAGCGTATAAAAAAAGATTAATGATGCAATAAACATACGGCCCCCTACTCCCGATTTCGATACGCTTCATCGGTTTGGAACGGTAAAAGTTCACCCTTATGAAAGCTGCGGAAAAGCCAGAGTGCGATACCCATCATCATAAGAACACCGGCGCTGCTTCCTAAAAATTTAAACGGCAAAGAAAACGGGATAAGCGTAATACTGAATAAACCGGAGCGAGCTGGTAAAGAAATCGTACCGAATACAATGAGCTCCCGCAATATAGAGACAGCCGTTAAAAGAATTGAATAGAGTATCGGCATTTCCAATGGATATTGGCTCGAATCATACAGGCCGATACTGATAATTAATATATACGAAAACGCAGTCATGTATATATATATTTCAAGGCTAACCGCAATGACGGGAAAAACAAGACCCACTGCTTGCGCATATAAGGCTGCGGCAAATATAATATTCATATATGTTATAATCCGCGACATTTTATCAATTCTAAAATAATTGATAAGCATTTTGCTTAATATCCCAACAGAAAAAAGAAGCCAAAATTCTGCGACAAAGATTACCCCTTCGGCAAAATGAGCGGCGAGCGGGATGATCGGGCATAAACCTAAAAAAAAGACAATCGATTTATTTGCCATGTTACTGCCTCTGCCTTTTCATCAATGTTTCAATTTTATTCCGGTGCATTGCAATGACCGCCTGTGTTATCCCGTAATTCTCTGCCTGTTCGAGAGAGGCGTCAACTCCGAAAAGTCCGCAGAAAACACAACCGATTGAACGTTCATAAAAAAAAGCGGCGGGATAAACACCGTACTTGCCGGTTACCGGAAGCATAAATACAAAAGCTTCGTGTCCGGAGTATGAGGCAGAGATTACCGTTCGAAACGGAAACCCTGATAATCCCGGGTCATTAAGCCCCCTAACAGTTATTTGCTGTCCTTTAAAGCCCGGATATGCACGGCAAAGTTTTTCTGCTGCGGCACTCAGATATTGGGCATCCGCTTTTTTCCGTAGATACGACAGCCCGAAAAATGAGGCTAAAAATACAAGCAAAATTCCGGCAAGTGCGGCATATTTTCTTAAAAGGCGTTGCGCGGCATCAGTCATAATGCACCCCGCCTGCTTTTATAAAAATATGCTTCCAGCC
>CAUVKE010000223.1:0-3446 GCA_963552415.1 uncultured Treponema sp. | reverse complement strand
AGTGGCAGGAAACAAATACACTCACTGAAAAAATTTTGCATACAGGTGAACATAAAAAATTAAAAGCACTTTTTATTTTCAGCTATCTTGGCGGGAAGATTACCGTAAGCGGAAAAAACAGTTATGGAGATGCATTTTTAAAGATGGCAGGTTTTGAAAATAGCGCGGCAGTAGAAGGCTTTGCTGATGGAGCAGGACAGGCAGCCGTTTCTATGGAACAGATTCATGCGTGGAATCCCGATGTGATTTTTATCAATAACATGCGGGTCGGGAAAAATGTAATCGCCGCTGCGCATATTTTACAAAACAAAGTAGACGGCTCCGACTGGTCGTTTATTACTGCGGTAAAAGAAAAACGGGTATTCGATATTCCGCAAGGCACATACAGCTGGGGAATGCCGTGTGCCGATTCTCCTTTGGTACCGCTTTGGATGCTGCTGAAAGTATATCCCGATAGGTATACCGAGACTGAATTTAAGGCAAGAATAAAACACTATTACAAAGAAATGTATGCTGCCGATTTACCGGATACTGTTATCAGCGATATGCTTAAACCGATAGCGATACATTAAATGTACAGGTACGGTCATACCTCATATCGCAAAATGCTTATTGCCGGTATAGTGCTTTTGACGGCAGCAGCAATTGCCGCTTGTTTTATCGGACGGTTTCAGATTATGCCGTCCGATATTGCAAAGCTTGTTACACGGCAAGCAGTCTCCGACGGTGATGTAAAACGGCATATCCTCTTCGACATCCGTCTTCCGCGAGTGATACTATCGATTATGGTAGGCGCTGCACTTGCTCTGGCAGGTACGGCGATGCAGGGTATTTTGCAAAATCCGCTTGCGAGTCCCGATGTGTTGGGAACCGCTTCCGCTTCAGGATTTGGAGCCGCAGCAGGGATTCTGTTCTTCGGCAATAATCTCTTCGCAACACTTATACTCTCCTTTACTGCAGGACTACTTAGTATCTTTTTTGTGGTTGCATTATGTAGATTGAAAAAAGATTTTTCTGTTTTATCTATTGTTTTAAGCGGTATCATTACTTCATCATTATTTGTTTCCATGCTTTCCATTCTAAAATTTGCAGCGGATCCGAACGATACCCTGCCTGCAATTACGTTTTGGCTGATGGGCAGCTTTGCATCCTCCGGATCGGCGCAAATTACTTTTATTCTGCTTCCGTTTTTGCTTGGAACGGGACTATTATACCTGTTTCGCTGGAAGTTAAATATCTTATCACTCGGAGATGATGAAGCAAAAATCGCCGGTGTGCATCCAAAGCTCGTTAAAAGTATTGTGCTTGGTGCAGCGACCGTACTGATCGCTTCTGCCGTTACGGTAAGCGGTATGATCGGCTGGGTAGGGCTGGTAATTCCTCATGCAACTCGAAAAATTATCGGCTCGAATCACGGATATGTACTGCCGCTTTCAAGCGTATTCGGCGCTTTGTTTATGCTGCTTTCCGACACCTTTGCTCGAACAATCGGCTTTTCGGAAATTCCCATCGGCATTATCACCTCACTAACCGGCGCGCCGCTTTTTGCTTTGCTTTTTTTATTTAAGGATTCCTCTGTACATGAATAACATAGTCGAAGTGAGCTGCGCCTCTTTTGCATATCCTCGTACAAAACCGATTTTACATGATATTTCGTTTACCGTAAATGAAGGTGAAATCCTTGCCGTTATGGGGTGCAATGGAATAGGAAAAACAACATTGTTAAAGTGCATTGCAGGTATATTCGAATGGACGGCAGGATCTTCTTTCATTATGAATCGTCCGTCAAAAGAAGCGCACCGATTTTTAGCATATGTACCGCAGGCAAAAAGTCCTTCGTTTGCTTACACCGTTTTTGATTTTGTTTCATTTGGTAGATGCGGTGTAAACCGATACTTTGCAGCACCTTCAAAAAAAGATTATGAAATAAGCGAAAATATTCTTGCAGATTTGCATATCGGTCATTTAAAGAATAAAAACTGCAACCGGTTAAGCGGCGGAGAAATGCAAATGGTGTATATCGCAAAGGCTTTGGTTTCTCAGCCTCGTCTGCTTATTCTCGATGAACCGGAATCAAACTTGGATTTTTATAATCAGGCGCAACTTTTGAAGATATTACAAACGCTTGCAAAATCGCATCATACCGCTATCATCATTAATTCGCATTATATCCAAAATATTATCCGCATTGCAGATAAGGGCTTATTGCTTGCCGACCAAACCTATCTTTTCGGCAATATCCGCGATATTATTACACAAGAAAACATACAATCTTTTTTCAACGCGAATGTGGAAATTGTGCAGGTGAATACGTCAACTGCACTGCTGCTGAAAATATAGCGGGGATATCCTGTTTTCAAAAAGTTTACTATAGGTTCAATCTTTGCAGGTATCGTCTATTGGTGAATGTTGTTCAGCGACCATTCCTTCGAGCGGTTTTGCAGATTCCACAAGCGGGTGTACAGCCCGTTGCGTTCAAGCAGTTCACGGTGTGTACCCGTTTCTTCAATGCGTCCCTCGTTCACGACCAGAATCTGATCGGCGTGTTCGACTGTTTTAAGGCGGTGGGCAATCATTATGACGGTTTTATCCCGTACCAGCTGACTAATCGCTTTTTGTACCGCAACCTCATTCCGTGCATCCAAACTTGCAGTCGGTTCATCGAGCAGCAAAAGAGGCGCATCTTTCAGTAAGGCCCGCGCAATGGCGATCCGCTGTTTTTCTCCGCCGGAAAGCGTGGAGCCTCCTTCACCTGCAACCGTATCATACCCTTGCGGCAGCTTCATAATAAAATCGTGACAATTCGCCTTTTTCGCCGCTTCAATCATCTGCTCTTCGGACGCATCCTTTCTGCCGAATAAAATATTTTCCCGAATCGTTTCGTGAAACAAATACACATCCTGCAGCACCATAGAAACTGCCGCAAGCCACTTTTCATTGTCGATTGTTTTTATCGGCGTATCACCACATAGAATCGTTCCGGTGTCGGCTTCCCAAAACCGCGCCAGCAGCCGGATAATCGTCGATTTTCCGCTTCCGCTCGGGCCCACAATCGCCGTGAGTTTTCCTTTCGGGATAGTGAACGACACATCTTTCAGTACGGCGCTGCCGCTTCCCTTCACATACGAAAAGCCGACATTCTTAAATACGATATCGTCAACCGCAAAGTGTTCCACCGTTCCCGGTAAGGGTTCCTGCTTCATCACTGCGCCGATGCGGGACGCTGACACATAGTGCACCCGCAGGAGTGCGATATAGCGCATCCAAACAAGCAAGGGGCTGACAATCTTTGTACCGACAATAATCAAACTGAGATAATCAACCAATGCAAACCGTCCGCCTTGAATAAGATAGGCGCCGGTAAAGCACATAAGCGGCAGACCGAGCCGGATGCAGGTTACGGCAAGCGATAAAAGCGTACCGCCGGTGATTTCTCCTTTTAAAGC
>CAUVKE010000222.1:0-3473 GCA_963552415.1 uncultured Treponema sp. | reverse complement strand
CCCCATTTCCGCATCAACGGGTAGATATTATTACAACTGACAGTAAAGAGCCTGTATTTCTTGAGAATATCGATAATACTACGGTTCTTCCCGATTTCAATGTATTCTCTTATACAACGGCGCAAGGCACGGTGCGTAAGATACCGGCGGAAGAAAAACGCATTACTGCGGAAGAGGCGGCTTTTTACATACAACATTTTCAAAATGCACTTACTCGGAGCCGACCTATTTATAAACCGGAAAAGGGAACATGTCTCTATATATATCCTATAACCTTTTCATGGAAAAACGGACAAAGACTCGTCGGCTTCTCCGTTGTAACGTATATGCAAGAAATACTTGATCGGCCATATTTCCAAGCAAAAGTATTTATTTTTGCACTAGCAGTAGTTTTTTTATATGCTTCAATAATCATTACGCTCTTCCTTGCCGATTTTATAGCCGATCCTATTATTCAACTTTGTGTAAATATTAGAAAGACGACTGATATATTAAATGAACTGCTTTCCGGTAATGCCAAAATTGAAGCAAATAAACTCATTTTTGAAGATAACCTTAAAACACATGATGAAATTAAAACTCTTTCAAAAGAAATAAAAAATATTATTACGCTTGCGCGCGGAATGCTGCCGTATATTTCGTTCCACACCCTTCGAAATGCAGAAAAAGATGTTGGAGCCAGGAGCATCTCACGGAATCTTTGTTTTCTTTTTACCGATGTCAGAGGCTTTACAAAACTTTGTGAGAAATTGCCGGCAAGAGAAGTTATTGCAATTCTAAACCGCTATCTTAACATCGAAACTAAAATTATTTTTGATAACGGTGGTGATGTCGATAAGTATGTCGGAGATGAAATAATGGCCTTTTTTGCAGGACCTAGAAAAGAGATAAATGCTTGCAAGGCTGCAATGGAAATACGAGAAGCGCTCTATCGTGAACAGCAGGATGCTATAAAAGCAGGCAGAGAGTCTGTTTCGATCGGCATTGGTATAAATACGGGATATGTTGTATTCGGTCCTGTCGGTTCCGAAACAAGAAAAGACTTTACCTCCATCGGCGATACGGTTAATTTAGCTGCGCGGCTTGAAGGTGCAAATAAGCAGTATGGCTCAAAGAGTATTATTTCGGAATCCGTCTACAACAATCTGGGAAATGCATTTATTTGCCGAGAACTTGATTATATAACGGTAAAGGGAAAAACGGAAGCTGTACGTATTTTTGAAATTTTGCAAGAAACCCAAAAAAATACCGACGATAAAATTTATGATTTAAAAAAGGCTTTTGAAACAGGTCTTGACTATTATCGGCAACGAAAATGGAAGACTGCCGAAAAATATTTTATGGAATGCGTAGAAAAATATAACGATCAACCGTCAAAAGTATTCTTAGAAAGAATAGCCCATTATCGTAATTCTCCGCCTCCAGCTAACTGGCAGGGAGTTTTCGTTATGAACGTAAAATAATCGGCATAATCGGTACGGACGCTTCTACACACTGCGTTTTTTAGAGTTTCTCGACAATATTTTTACAAAATCGTGACGCATAAAAAAACGCCGATTAACCTATCCGGTTGATCGGCGTTTTTCATTTTTATCTTACTTAAAACTTATAACGCATAGTCGATAGCGATTGTCCTTCACGCAGGACGTCGAACCATACTTCTTTTGCGACCTTTGATAGTTCACGATAGAATTCGCGCATATTGGCTACCGGTACATCGTTTACCGCAGTAATAATATCGCCGTATTTAAGCCCGATAATAACGGCAGGCGTTTTATTTGTAATGTTGGTTACCAGCACACCCGTCTGTTTTTTATCAAGCTGTAATTTATCGCGTATTTCATCACTGAGCTCATAACCGACAAATCCCGGCCATAATTTCGACGAGTCGGTAACGATTTTTTGATCCCGATCTTCAATTTTTACGGAAAGTGTTTGTTCTTTGCCATCGCGAATAACGATAAATTCTGCAGTGGTACCGCTTCGGAGATCGCCGATATCGCGGGCAAGTTGATCGACACTCTTTACTTCTTTGCCGTTCAGTTTAACAACAAAATCACCCGGACGGATGCCGCCCTTAAATGCCGGAGAACCTAAGAATATATCGATAGCCAAAGCGCCGGTTTTTTCACCGAGTCCGAGGGCTTTCATAACCGTTTCGTCGGCGCTTGTCAGTTGGACACCAACCCATCCGTATTTCAATTTACCGTCGGAAATAAGCGAGTCGATTGCGCTTTTGACGTTGTTGATCGGAATGGAAAAACCAAGTCCCTGTGAACCGCCGCTTGACGATGCAATCCATGTGTTAATACCGATAACTTGTCCATAGATATTGACCAGCGGGCCGCCGGAGTTTCCCTGATTGATGGCGGCATCGGTTTGGATAAAGTCATTGATATTATTATTCGGACCGCCCGATCGCCCAACCGCGCTGACCATGCCGCGGGTAACCGTCGAAACATACCCGAGCGGAGAACCGACCGCAAAGACAATATCACCGACCTCTACCGCATCGGAATTTCCTAATTCGGCAATGGCAATATCTTTTTTGGTGGATTCAAACGAAACCAATGCGATATCCCGCCGCTGGTCGCCGCCGATCAGTTTTCCTTCTGCAGTATGACCGTTATACAACTTGACGATAATCTTTTCAGCCGTACCGGTAACATGCTGATTAGTCAGCACATAATAGGTGTTACCGCTCTTACGGACGATAACGCCCGACCCCATACCTACTGATTTATATTCCTTCTCACCGCTGTCGTTCCCTTCGGATTTTTCATCGTTATTCTGATTGGGCATTCCGAAAAAAAACCACGGGAAGCCATCCCCTGAAAGAGGATTGCGGACTTTCTTAATTTCCGTAACCGAGAGCGTTACTACTGACGGCAAGATTGATGCCGACACCTGCCGGTTTGCACTTTGTAATCCTTCCAGTAAAGAAATTGTCTCTTTTGTGATTGCATCAGAATGCTTTGTGTCGGCATAAACCGTTGTCGCAGAAGCAGGACTTGCAGAGCATGATGATACAAAAATCATTACCGCTATGTTCAATAGCACAGTAAATGACAGTACCGTTTTAAACTTTCGTTTTAAATACATGAGTTTACCTCCAATATGAGAGCGCTACAAAAGATGTAAATTTTAGAAGCTCTCGTTCGTGTGTCAACTGTTTCTTAAACATATAACATACTATTATGATACAGCCATCGGCAAGAAGTTTAGGACAAGCTCATTATAAATATTTTCAGCGCTTGTCTTCCTCGAATGATCTCAGTTATTCTGCGGGGGATGCAACAAAACGTCTGATGCGTTTACCCTGACGCATCGGCAATAACTTGACAGAGATTTTATATTTTGTTTGTATGTACGGATGATACGGTTAGTAAACGTAAACAAACGGTACGGAGAACTCCGTGCTGTTGATAATATCAGCCTTGAAATCCCTTCTCATACGATTTTCGGAATTATCG
>CAUVKE010000221.1:0-3476 GCA_963552415.1 uncultured Treponema sp. | reverse complement strand
CCTCAAATGATGAGGCCGATTGGATCGGGATTATGGCGACGCGGCTTAATGCGCAGCTTCTAAAAGCAATTTTTTCGGATATGTGTCCTAATCCCGTTGTGTACAACCCTACGGCAGTGGAGCTTTTTTCAGGACAAATATTGATAGCCGCCGGTTGGAAGCCGGGGTTTTCCACCGATAACGATGCGGTTTTGCTGGCAGAGCGTTTTTCCGCAAAGCAGGTAATCAACCTTTCAAATATCGAAAAAGTATACACTGACGATCCTAAGAAAAATCCCGATGCAAAGCCGATTGATACGATTTCGTGGGAACAATTCATTCGGCTGGTCGGTACGGAATGGGTACCCGGAAAAAATGTGCCTTTTGATCCGGTCGCAAGTCTGCACGCGCAGAAAGCGGGAATACAGGTAATCTGTGCCGGAGGTACCGATTTGGATAATCTTGATAACATCTTGAACGACTGCCCCTTTAAAGGCACGACGATAGGCTAGGCGTATGGATTATTATGAGGTTCTGGGGGTTTCTAAAAACGCTTCCGATGAAGAAATAAAAAAAGCATACCGTGCAAAGGCGCTGCAATATCATCCCGATAAAAACCAGGGAAATGCGGCCGCCGAAGAAATGTTCAAAAAGATAAACGAAGCGTATTCCGTATTGTCGGATTCCAAGAAACGCGCCGATTATGACCTCGGCGGCACCGCATCGCAGCAATACGGAGCCTATACACAACAGTATGCACGGCAGAATCCCTTTACCTATAACCCGTTTGCAGAAGACGATGATACGATGTTCGGCACATCGTATCACTGGACATTCTACCATTCGCCGGAGCAGGAAAACGAGCCTGTTTCACATCGCAGAGGATTGGGAGCTTTACTCGCCGGTATTTTATATCTGTGGCTCGGATTGCTCAGTTTTCGTGTTATATATGCTTTTGGTTTTTTAAGTCTTTTTATCGGTGTACCGTTGCTTGTGAAAGGCGTTAAAAACCTGAAAATAGCATTCGTGTCGTTTTTTAAAAGCAGCCGTTAGCGTTCGCGGAAAATAATTCTTCCTCTGTTCAAGTCGTAGGGGGAAAGCGCGACTTTTACGCTGTCGCCGGGAACAATGCGGATAAAATGTTTGCGCATTTTTCCTGATAAATGCGCCAAAATGACATGACCGTTTTTTAATTCAACACGAAACATCGTGTTGGGAAGGGATTCTTTGACAATTCCTTCAACTTCAATTGCTTCTTCTTTAGCCACAATTCCTCCAAAATACACAAAAGAATCTAAAAGAAACCTCTAAAAATTGAAGTTTTTAGAAGTTTCCAGTTGCTTTTTTATTGAAATAACGCTTATAATTGTAAAATCTATTCATTAGTTTGTCAACTAATGGGAAAGAGTATAAAAAAGGGAGGAGTTTCAAAAATACATGGAGAAAGAATTTTATCAAGAGATGAAGCGATCTCTGCATGAGCACCGTGGCGAAATTATTAAAACGTTTGTCGCAAACAATGAAAGTTTCAAGCAGATTATTGAATCGGTTGATCCTAAGGATTTCGGTGATATCGCTTCGGAAGATACTGACCGGAAGATGCTGGAGAGTATGAATGAAAAAGACGCCAAACGGATGCAGTTAATTGAATCCGCTCTTGCGCGTATCGAGCAGGGAAAGTATGGCAAGTGCATCAAGTGTGCAAAAAAAATACCGGAAGACCGGCTACGGGCTATTCCTTATGCATTGATGTGCATCGAATGTCAATCCGAATCGGAACGAAAAAAACGCTAACCCCTACAAGGTGATTACTATGCAAAGAGTTTTTTTATTCATTGCGGATGGATTTGAAGAAGTTGAAGCGATTACGCCGCTCGATTATTTACGCCGCTGCGGAGCCGATTTGACATTAGTCGGAGTCGGTGCAAAAGTTATTCGCTCATCTCGCGGACTTTCCGTTACCTGTGACATTACCTTATCCGAGTTGATCGGAGAGAGGGCAGACGTGAAAAAAAATGCCGAGCAGTTGGCGGCCAATACTGCACTGGTAATCCTGCCGGGAGGACTTCCGAACAGCCGTACTCTCAGTAAAAATGCCGAGCTTCGCTCTTTTATAACTGAGACGGCAAAATGCGGCGGATTGATTGCAGCGATTTGCGCGGCTCCTGCGTTGGCGCTTGGCGGATGGGGCTTACTTGAAGGGAAACAATTTACCTGCTATCCGGGTATGGGAGAGGATTTACCGACACAGCCCATAAAAGAAGCGCGTGTCATCCGGGACGGTCAATTTATTACTGCCTGCGGAGCCGGAGCTGCTGAAGAATTCGCTTTTGCCTTGGTAGATGCCTTGTACGGCGAAAAAAAACTCATCGAGCTAAAAAGCTCAATCGTTGCCCGATAGGTGCGGTACATATTGATAGTACGATGAAGATAAATGGCTATCAAGATTGGAAGGAGGCAATGCTGCAGCTTCCTGAACGGACGTTTTTTGTTTTAATGCATCTGTACTTAGGGGAGATTAAAACGCCTTTTAATAAGCAACGCCTCGTCGAAAGCCTCGGCAGATTTTTGTCGAAGCCCGAAACACAGCGGACGATGATAGAAAGCCTTGACCGCCTCGACCGACTGATTTTAACAGCCGTTCATACGCTGCCGGTGCCCAACCGCGGTGCATTATTGATATTTTTATCTTCTGAAACCGCATTACAGACTCGGCTGACCAATTTGGAAGAGCGGCTTGTTCTCTATCGGGACTGTTATACCGATGATTACGATAGACTAATCAACAACTACCGCATTAATCCGTTTTTGTATAAATCCGTCGAACCTTTATTAGATGCACACTCGCTTTTTTTACCGCAGCGAGAACAGGAGCCTCAGAGTGAGGCAATGCTGTGCGATGATATCGTATTGGCAGGACTCTATACATTCTTCCTCAAAGAAACCGATGTGCTTAAAATGAACGGCACTTTTAAAGTAAGAGCCGAAAAGCAACTTAAAGCGGTTTTTCAAGATGCAGCAACGGATATCGGCTGTTTTAAAACGCTCTGTGTCGGCTTACAAAACCTCGGTTTGCTGATAGTGGAGTCCGCAAGCATTACTCCCCAGCAAGGGCGATGGGAGGAGTTTTTTAAGCAAAAGCCGTTTGATCGAAAGATGTATACTGTTGCCGCAGTGTACGGTCATGTACGCCGTGATAGTATGCAAAAAAGGGCGCAATTTTTTTCGGATTTTTTAACCTCGCTTGATCCTCGTGGGCTGTATGATGATATCTCATTGAAGCGTTTTTTCGATTTTTTATTCTTGCGTTTACATGTCGAAACAAACGGAGACACCTCGATTTTTCCTGATATGATGATAGAAGATGAACTGCGCATGATCGATACGCTCAAAGCGCTTAAGTTTTTGCTGCCGGTCGGTGAATATTGGCAGTTGAATACTGCCTCCTTTAATCAAGAATCGATAGAGCAGCCGTTGATTGCCGCTCCTTCATTTGA
>CAUVKE010000220.1:0-3480 GCA_963552415.1 uncultured Treponema sp. | reverse complement strand
GGATTTGCCTCTATCCATTCCGCAAGCTCACCGGTCTGAGAATCTGCAATAATCTGCTTTTCGGATTTATTAAACACGGCATGCAGCAGTACGTTTTTTTCATGAAGTATATCGCGGTATCGGAACCGCTCCCCCGGAGTATGCGGTTCAAAAGCAATGCGTATTTTTTTTATCTCAGTCTTAAAGGTATGCGCTTCCGGTATATCGTCCAAACAGATGTAGAGGGGGTGCAATGCAAAAGCAGAAAGAGCGTTATACGGAGAGCTGTCGGTTCCCGTATCATTGACGGGTAAAAGCTGAATAATGCGCAATCCTGCTTTTTTACAAAAATCTGCAAAAGGAATAAGGTCGGAAAATTCACCGACGCCGCAGCTTTTTTGACTATACAAAGCGGAAACCGGTACGGCAGTCCCGCATAAAGCTTGATTAAGCGGTGTACATTTCATCTCATTCCTCCTAGTCAACTACGATTATCATAGACCAAAAACGCAAAGTTAGAAAGAGGGGAATAGCAATCAATAATTTTATTTGACAAAAGACCATATGCGTATTACCGTATAATAAAGGAAAATTATATGAAAAACGTACCGGCAGAGACCTTACAGCACAATATAAAGTATTTGGATTTACTCTCCCGCTCATTCCCCAATGTTACAACAGCGGTTGAAGAAGTGGTCAACTTGAAAGCGATTTTGAATCTACCGAAAGGAACCGAACATTTTTTAACAGATATCCACGGAGAAGCGGAGGCGTTTAATCATGTGATGCAAAATGCGTCGGGCGCTATCCGGCGGAAAGTATCCGAAGAACTCAGCTCAACGGTTAGCATCGACGATTTGGAAGAACTCACCACGCTCATCTACTATCCTAAGGAAAAACTCGAACTGATTAAAGCGGAAAAGAAAACCAA
Organism: uncultured Treponema sp.; assembly: GCA_963552415.1. Lineage (GTDB taxonomy): Bacteria > Spirochaetota > Spirochaetia > Treponematales > Treponemataceae > Treponema. Next base: position 2,570 of record CAUVKE010000220.1, on the reverse strand, counting down.
TCTTACAAACTGGTACGAATTAACCATTTACCGGCTGGTACGGGTGGCGCGGGCAACGGCATCAAAATATACGCGGTCGAAGGTGAGGAAGCTGCTGCCGAAGAGCTTTGCGTACATAATGGAAGAGCTGCTGCAAGAGGATGAACACCGCTTTAACAAGAAAGATTATTACAGCGAAATTATCAAAAGTCTCGTGGAATACGGACGTGCGGATTTGTTCATCATTGAGTTGTCCGAAGTGATAAAAAAATGCACCATCGATCACCTGCATATTATCGGCGATATTTTTGACCGCGGGCCGTCCCCGCATAAGGTGATGGATACGTTGATGGCGCAGAACAGCCTTGATATCCAGTGGGGCAACCACGATATCCTCTGGATGGGCGCTGCTGCGGGAAGCCGTGCCTGTGTCGCAACCGCGATACGGATTGCACTCCGCTATTCCAATATCGACGCTATCGAAGATGGATACGGGATTAGCCTCTTGCCGCTGGTGAGTTTTGCCCAGCATGTGTATAAGGATGATCCGTGCGCACACTTTATGCCGAAAGTAAACGAAAAAAAGCCTTTCGATGTCGATGCGGAGCTGCTGGCAAAAATGCATAAAGCCATCAGCATCATACAATTCAAACTTGAAGAAAATATCATCGAGCAGCATCCTTCGTATAATATGGAACACCGAAGGCTTTTGCGTACCCTTAATCCCGCTGCGGGCACCATCGAAATTGAAGGAAAGGTCTATACCCTGAACGATACCTCGTTCCCCACCGTCGATCCCGCGCATCAAACAGCGCTTACCGACGAAGAACAGTACCTCATCGATACACTGACCAATACGTTTATGACCAGCGAAAAACTCAAGCAACATGTGCGGTTTTTATATGCAAAGGGGAGTATGTATCGGCGCTATAACGATAACCTGCTCTTCCATGCGTGCCTGTTGCTGAACGAGGACGGTAGCTTTAAGGAGAAAGAAATAGACGGCGCCATATATTACGGCAAAAGCCTGATGGATAAATACGACCAGATGGCGCGGGAAGCGTATTTTTCCGGGCAAAATGCGGATTTTCTGTGGTTCTTATGGTGCAATCAGGATTCGACGCTGTTCGGTAAGACGAAGATGACGACCTTTGAACGCTATTTTATCGATGACAAGACAACGCATAAGGAGCCGTCCTCGCCGTATTATAAGCTGATGGAGCGGGATGACGGTACGCTTGCCGCACGAATACTCAAGGAATTCGGATTAAGCGGCAACGCGCATATCGTCAATGGGCACACGCCGGTTAAAGTCGCAAAAGGAGAGAGTCCGATTAAAGCGGGCGGTAAACTTTTGGTTATCGACGGCGGGTTTTCCAAAGCCTACCAAAAGACCACCGGCATTGCAGGCTACACGCTCACCTATAACTCTTATGGGATGACACTGATAAGCCACCACCCGTTTGAGTCCGTAGATAAAGTGTTGCGCGAAGGCTTCGATATTGAATCGACCAAAGAGGTGATTGAAACCTTAGTTGAACGGAAGCGAGTAGCAGATACCGACACCGGCGCCGACATGAAAGAAAAAGTCCAAAATTTGGAAATGCTGATTAGCGCCTACAACAAGGGAATTTTAAAACAACAGGATTAACACCGCGAATACTTTTCCGTATATCGCTGTGCAGTAGTAGGTTCCGGTTCATAGTACCGTTTGATTCGGATAAGCCGCTGCGCGATTGAGGCAAGGTTGCCTCCCCTACCGAGACCGTGGAGCGCCAATGCCGCATCGCCAATCAATTCTCCGTCAGCAAAAGCGGGAAGCGCAAAAACTCTGCCGGTTATATCGGCTTTCATTTGGCACCAAATAGCATTATGCGCCTGCCCGCCGGAAAGCGTATACACGGGATGAAAACCGGAAGCCTGTTCCAGTAGATCGCAGCCGTGCCGGATACGGAAGGCAAGATCCTCTACAAATGCGCGTCCCTGCCCCGCAAAGGTCGCAGGATATGCACCCGATGCAACAAACGGTTCTGCGGCAATCCGCTCCATCGCAGCGATATAATCGTTGCCGCGTAAGCCGTACGCTATTAAAAAATCGGAAAATGCTGCGCCGGAGGATGGAATAACGGATGACAAATTCCACAAATCGGGCATAACAGACGGAAGCAACAATGTTTTTTCGGAGCGGCACGGCTGCGCGATGCAGACATTAATGCCCTCGCTTGAACCGGCACGGTCGCAGGCGGCTCCCGCCGTCAATGTGCCCGTCCCGATAAGCGCTGCAATAAAATCAGGCACCCCTGCAATAACCGGGATATCGCAAAAGCGTCCGATTACCGTACCGGCGGCGGTGAAAGGCGGCAGCAAACCGGCAAGCCTTTCCGTATCGATATGCAGCGCTTCCGCAAATCGGAAAAGCGCTTCCTTACTCCAATAGGCCGCTTCGTAGCGCGGATCAGGGAGGCTGGTTACCGCCGTGCCGGTTAAAAGGTAGGAAAGATATTCCGGCCCGGAAAAAAGCAGGGCGGCGTTATTAAATACATCAGGATATTTTGCACGGAAAGCCGCAATCCGCGGTAAAAAAAGGGAGG
>CAUVKE010000219.1:0-3484 GCA_963552415.1 uncultured Treponema sp. | reverse complement strand
TCAAAGGATGCCGCAGCGAACTTTATTACACAAGGCTGTGTCGGCTTATTTGCTGCAAACGAAGGTTCGACAGTCGGCATCGGCAGTGCGATTGCGGAAGCAAACGGAAGTGTACTCGGCGTCGGTTTTGACAAATCGGATATGATCCTTACACTGATTAAAAAAGGCAGCTTGCTTGCAACAATGGCGCAAAATCCTGAAGTTATGGGATATGAAGGATTAAAAACCGCCGTTAAGGTGTTGAAAGGTGAAAAGCCGAAAGACGCATATTTCGACACCGGCGTATCGGTTATCACAAAAGAAAAATTATAAAAAACTTCTTTAAAATGCAACAGCTGAGAGAATATCAATTCTCGAAGGACTGTTGCATTCATGCGCAATAGCGCATACGCCAAATAGCAGCATTTACAGTCAATAATCTCTTGCAATTTATAACTCTCTGTTACCTTTCTTTCTCCCAATTGACGTTTCACCAATAGTGTGAGAAAATAAAAAAGATGTCCCCATCATAATCAACTGAATCCAAAGATGCGGAAAAGGAGAAATGACAAAATATGTTAAAAAAAATGATTAGCGTTTTAGCTGCGGGGCTGATGATTGCGGCTCTGATGTCATGTACGCAGGAAAAAAAGGAAGAGGGGCCGATTACGCTTCATTATTGGACGCATGAAGATCCCGCCCGTACCGAGCTTGAAACAAAGCTTATCGCCGAATTTGAAAAGGATAACCCGAATATCAAAGTCGAGCGGACGACGCAGGGCGCGGCAAAGCTGATTGAGCTGGTACAGACCGCTTTTGCGGCTAATCAGGGGCCGGATATTTTCAATTTATCTATCGAAGATGAATATTCTTATGTTGCAAACGGCAGAGTTGCTCCGGTTGATCCCAAAGCTGCCGGTTATGCGGATCAGGCAGCGATCTATGACAGCTATTTGCCGGAAATTCTCAATGCCGTAACGAAAGACGGAAAAGTATACGGTCTGCCGTTGGAAATTACCAACTGGTGTATTTATATCAATAAGAAGATTTTCCGCGATGCCGGTTTGGATCCCGAAAAAGATTATCCCAAAACATGGGAAGATATGGTTGCCGTTTCCGAAAAATTGGTTATCCGCGACGGCGATATTCTGGTACGCAGAGGGTTCGATTTCCGCTATCCGTATTATCTTGTTGCCTTTGTTCCGATGGTGGAACAGCTCGGTGGTCAGCTGATCAGCGATGATGGAAAAACAGCGATTGTCGGTGATGAAGCATGGATCAAGTTCCTTACCTTTATGCGCGATTGGGGTCCCTCCGGAAAGAACCTCGGTTCTCCTACCTACAAGAGCGCACGTAACCTGTTCAACAAAGACAATAACGATATTGCAATGGCAACGACCGGTTTATACCAGCAGGGACGGATCCGCAAGGATAATCCCGACTTCTATAATAGCGGTGAGTGGATGGTCGTTCCGTTCCCTCAATTTAAGAACGCAGTTAAAGAAGTTCCCGCTTGCTATTACGGGCATTTCTTAATGGTTAACAACGATATTTCCAAGGCGAAGCAAGAAGCTGCATGGAAGCTCATCGGCTTTTTACTCAAGCACGGTGAAGATTACCTACGCGAAGGCGGTAACATTATTCAGCCGACCAAAGCCTTGCTCGATTCGCAAACACTCAAAGACATGCCGTATTCCGATGTATTTATCAACGATATGAACAAAGGACACATGGTATACTACGGAGCGAACAGTGCTGAGCTGCAAACGGCAATCCGCTCGGCAGTTGAGTCGGTTATGCTGTCCGGCGTAGCTCCCGAAAAAGCGCTTGAGTCTTTGCGAGCAACGGCACAAGAAATTCTTGACGAAGAAAACAAATAGTTAAAACACTCATTAACAGCCTCTAAAAACCAATGTTTTTAGAGGCTGTTTCATTAACCTGTTCGGAAACTTCCGTTTCGACAACGAAGCTATCGAACAGATCTAGTATTCATCGGTAAAGGAAAAGCGGTTATGTCTAACTCAAAAAAAAGCGGCGGTATCGAAAAAAAGATCGCACGGTGGGGTGTTATTTTTGTTATTCCCGCAGTGTTGTTTTTTGCCGTATTCAGTTTTTATCCTATTATAAATGCGTTCATCGAAAGTTTTTTCGATAAGCGCGTTCTCAGTAATGTTCCCCCTAAGTTTGTAGGGCTGCAAAATTATTTCTATATTTTTGACGCTTCCCGATACGATAATCCGATGTCATTCTTAAATTCGCTGCGTGCAACAGTTGTCTTTACATTGGGAACATTTATACCGCTTGTGATATTAAGCCTTTTGTTCGCAGTGCTTATCAGCTCATTGAACAGGGACGGTTTAAAAAAAGTTTTTCAGATAGCGTATTACACACCTGCCATTCTTTCATCGGTTGTCGCTGCGGCTATTTGGCTGCTGATTTTTGACCCTCGCGGATTGGGAAATTACTGGATTAATAAACTCCTTTCCACGCCCGGCGTTGACCATCAATGGTTGCTAAACAGTACGATGCTTCAACTTTCTACAATGATTGTATATTTTTGGAAGTATATCGGATACTTTGTTATTCTTTTTATTACCGGCCTTTCAACCATCCCTCCGGTGGTGTACGAAGCGGCTTTAATTGACGGAGCAAATAGATTCCAAGTCTTTTGGTCGATTACGCTCCCGCTCCTGAAACCGACGGTCGTATTGGTTTCAATTATGGCGATGTTGCAGTGTTTAAAAACATTCAGCACCCAATATCTCTTTACCCAGAATGGAGCGTCGCTCGGCCCGATTAACGTTATCACGTTGAATATCTATCAAACCGGTATTAAGCTGCAGCGAATTGGTCGTGCAAGTGCAATGAGTATCGTATTATTTTTGATCATGCTCTTTTTGACATGGCTGCAATTCCGCTCGTCAAAATCAGACGAGACGGATTATTAAGAGAGCGTCGCAAGAGGCATAGGAGTAAATATGAAACAATCTATGACGACAAAAGCGCTTTCGGTTATTAAAATAGTATTATTGCTGGCGCTTGCAGCCTTTACCGTTATGCCGCTCATTTTTATGTTGACCGCTTCATTTATGTCGGGAAAAGAGATTATGCAGATGCCGTATAAATGGATTCCCGAAAGCTGGCAGTACGTCAACTTTATAACGGCAATGAAAGGCAACGACGGCAATTACATTTACGTTCGGAATATTATCAACTCGTTTATCGTGGCGATTAGCGTGTCATTTACCACGGTTCTCCTCGCATCCATCACCGGTTACGGACTGGCTAAATTCAGATTTCGCGGACGGAACCTCATCTTTATGCTGATTATGGCAACAATGATGATTCCGTTTGAAGCTATTATGATACCGCTGTACATGATTGCAACGAAGCTGCATATTCAAAACACATACACGGGGCTGATACTGCCCTTTATGGTGAGTGCCTTCGGTATTTTTATGATGCGCCAATACCTTATCACCTTCCCGAATGAGTTTTTGGATGC
>CAUVKE010000218.1:0-3491 GCA_963552415.1 uncultured Treponema sp. | reverse complement strand
TGTGTTCAGCGAAGTACACGGATGTACTTCGCTGAACGAGCAACGCAGTAGATGCGTCGTATATTTCAAAAGGTCTTGACTTTATTTGTAATCTCCGATATAGTGCATCACTGTTACAAATGCGGCGGTGGTGGAATTGGTAGACACGTCAGCTTGAGGTGCTGATGCCGCGAGGTGTGCTGGTTCAAGTCCAGTTCGCCGCATGAAGGCTTCTTTTCAAAAGAAGCCTTTTTTATTTGTGAGTGCGGTTAGTTGCCTGAATGTTGCTTTGAAGCTGCCTTTTTTGTGTCTTTTTCTGTAAAGTTGATCGAAGTCTTTGCCGCTCCTCCCGAAAAGATGATGCGGCGCTTCGCTTTCGCATTACCGTATTCTCCCGGGCTTTTGGTAAGCTCGTTACCGGCAATGGTGAGCGTCCCTCTGTTTTGGACGTAATCGATATGATATTCAGCCTCTTCCGAAGGGAAGGTTATGGCGGCGGTTGCATCGGTTACGGTGAATGCGCAGGAACGTACTATTTCCGTTTTATCACATGAGAGCGAACCCCGCGCAATATTAATTACGGCATTTTTAAATACGCATTCGGTCGTCGTTACCGATCCCATATTCAACATTGCAAGGATATGTACCGCCTGCACTCCTTCGAGTCGGATATCCGCGCGGTTTACCCGTATGCTGCAATTTTCAAGCAACATCGTTTTCGGTATAAAGACGTACAACGTGCCCTGCGAAGGAGTCATTTGGCGTATCCGCAGCGTCTTTTGCGTCTCTATGCAGGAAAGTTTTTTGCCTTCCGCAAGTTCAAATCGATATGCAATGCATTCTTCATCGAATGTTGCCGCAATCAAATGTATCTGAGAAAGCTCAATATCAAGGCCGTTGGTCTTCGGCCGCGCGTAGGTAAGCTCCTCGCCGAACGCAACCAAGGCGAATAGAAAAAATACAACTGCAAGTAAACTCTTTTTTTTCATCATCTCTCTATCATTATGAAGGGGTTTGTTCATTCCAGTAGTAGGTATCGGGATAATGACGTTCGCCGAATACCGCCGTACCGATACGCAACATGGTTGAACCTTCTTCAATGGCAATTTCCAAATCTCCCGACATCCCCATCGAAAGAATATCGGTAGAAACATTCGGCAGCCCCACTTCGGTAACGCGCTTTTGTACCTGTTTAAGGCAGCGGAAGCACGAGCGCACCTTGTCTTCTTCTCCGGAAAATAATCCGATGGTCATAAACCCTCGAATAGTGACGTGGGGGAGGGTAGCGATGGCTTTTACCAACGCTTCCGCTTCTTCCGGCGCACAGCCGAACTTGCTTTCCTCCGCCGAGGTATTTACCTGTACTAAGATGTCGAGGTTCCGGCCTTCCTGTGCAAGCCGCTGTTCCAATTTTTGCGCCGTATCGAGGTTATCGATCGATTGGATACAGTGAGCATATTGAATAACCTCTTTAATCTTATTCGATTGCAGATGTCCGATAAAGTGCGTCGTATGCGGAACTGCGGAAAGTGCTTCATATTTATCGCGCAGCTCCTGTACTTTGTTTTCGCCGATTAACGTGCAGCCGCAGGAAAACGCCTGTAGAATCCGCTCCGGCTCGACGGTTTTGGTTGCAAGCAGCAGCTGAACTTCTTTGGGATCGCGCCCTGTTTTTTTACAAGCTGCCTTAATTCTTTCCATAATATGCAGGATGTTTTCTTGAATAATATGTTCCATAAATGTGTGTAGCACTGCTCCTAATGTCTCAAATTATATAATCCCTTTGGTATTTATGCAAGGATTCATATTGACTATTTTCAGGTTCATGTATAATATGGAATATCTTTTTGTGATTTAATTATGAATAGGGAGGTTACCTTATGGCAGTGCCAAGAGCTAAAACGTCAAAAGCACGCACACGCCGCCGCCGAGGAATCAATATGCGGTTAAATGCGCCTCATCTTGTGGAGTGTGCAAATTGCGGCAACTTAATTTTATCTCATCATGTATGTTCAAAATGCGGTTTTTACCGCGGGCATCAGGTCGTTGATCCGGATACATTAAATTAAGAGAGGATTTTCTTTATGGACGAATTATTTGTTCAAATTCAAAAGCTGATTGCAGACAAATTGGAAATTGATGCGGATAAAATTACGCTCGATTCTTCATTCCGCCAAGATCTCGGCGCCGATAGCCTTGATACGTATGAGCTGGTGTATGCAATCGAAGAAGAGATGGGAATCAAGATTCCTGATGGAAAAGTAAGCGAATTTGAAACCGTTAGGGATGCTTACGATTTTATTAAATCTCAGTCGAAATAGTAGCACGAAGGATGTTGTTCTTGTTTCCTTTTAAACATGTTTTAGAAAAACAACGGAAGCAAGAACTACTTGCTTTTCAAAAAAAAGCAGGATGTAAATTTAAAAATATTCGCTTACTTGATATAGCTTTCCATCATCGTTCGTTTTCCAATGAGCATAGTGATTCTCCCATCAATAATGAACGGCTTGAATTTTTGGGCGATTCCGTACTTGGTATGATTGTTGCGGCGGAGCTGTATCTTGCTCATCCCGATAAACCTGAGGGGGATCTTGCAAAAATTAAAGCTGCGGTCGTTTCCGAAGACTCGCTTTTTCCCATTGCGCTGGATATAAATATCGATTCATACTTAATGCTGGGGCATGGCGAGGAAGTATCGGGCGGAAGGAAGAAAAAAGCCCTGCTCGCCGATGCGTTGGAAGCGCTTATCGGTGCGCTCTACTTGGATTCGGGGTTCAAGGCTGCTCAACAGTTCGTATTAAAAATTATTGAACCGCAGATGCTGTTGGTTGAGCAAAATAAACATCAATATCGAGATTACAAGTCTTTGCTGCAAGAATATGTGCAAAAAAAATACCGCATTATCCCGAAATATGTGCTGGTGGAGACATCGGGGCCGGATCATGACAGAGTTTTTCAAGTAAAAGTTGTCATTAAAGAGAAAGAATATGAACCTGCGTTAGGAAAAAGCAAAAAAGAAGCGGAACAGTCCGCAGCGGAGGCTGCATGGAAAACATTGCATCTTCTATGAGCGGGGTTTTCCCGAAAGTAACCGGCTTTTGGAAATCCCTGAGTAAGCGACGGTTGCGATTTTATTTTTTACGATATATACTTGGGCATCTCTAAAGACTCAAGTTTTTAGAGGTTCCCTATACTTGGATGAGGAGTCAGTATGTTTTCATTTATAAGAAAAGATTCGGAGATAGAGATAGATAGAGCCGCATCTCCGATAAATGGCGTTGTGTTTCAGATGCAAGAAGTAGAAGCGTTGATGGCCGCTGCAGAAGATATTGCACTGAACATCAAAAGCAGAATAGACGGTGCATCTCAGGTTATTTTTAAAAATCTGAAACAAGAACATCAATTCGAGGCTTTTACCGAAAGTATTGGTTCTATTCTGAATTCAATTATATCGGTTCAAGAGCAGTTGCAAGAAGTTCATAGTTGTACTACGGCGTTGGAGGGGACGGCCG
>CAUVKE010000217.1:0-3495 GCA_963552415.1 uncultured Treponema sp. | reverse complement strand
AAGACTACCGATATGAGCGAACTTGAAAAGTTCTTTTCTTAATTTTCTACAAACTTAATTTAAAAACCTCTCGGAAGCATTATTCCGAGAGGTTTTCTTTTAATATATGGCTATATTTTCTCCGCTTTACAAGTAAAAGCGCCGCACCGTATTTAAAGATTTTTATACATATTCCAAGTTGATTCAATCAATGTTTTGATATCGGAGTATTTCGGATTCCAGCCTATCGTTTCGCGGGCATGCTGAGATGTTGCATAAAGCTCGGCAGGGTCTCCGGCACGGCGGCCGACAAAGCGTGCGGGTATTGCCTTTCCGGTAATAGAGCGCGCTGCGGTAAGCATTTCGCTGACAGTAATGCCGACTTCGCTGCCGAGATTGACGATAAGGCTGTTGTTAGTTTTGTCGATATAGTGCAGTGCGTCGGTATGCGCTTTCGCAAGGTCGCTCACGTGTACATAGTCACGGATACAGGTTCCATCGCGCGTGGGGTAATCGTTGCCGAAAATCTGAAGCTCCTTCCGCATACCGGCAGCGACCTCCATGATAATCGGCAGCAGATTCTGCGGATTTCGCTCAAGCCCCTTTACGGCGCCGGACGGATCATACCCTGCAGCATTAAAGTACCGCAGCGATGCAAACTTGAGTCCTTTAAGCCGGTCATACCACTGCAAAAACTCTTCGGTTTTGAGCTTGGTAAAACCGTAATAACTTTCGGGGTTTTTCGGGTGCTTTTCGTCGATGGGGAGATATTCCGGCGAACCGTAGACAGCGGCCGACGACGAAAATACAAAACGAAGGCAGCCATGCTTAACCGCTGCATTTAAGATATTCATCGTTGCCGAAATATTATTGACGGAGTATTTTTCGGGGGCGACCATCGATTCCCCTACCGCCTTAAATGCAGCTAAATATACCGCCCCGTCAAACCCACGGGCAAAGGCTGCATCAATATCATCACTGTGGCGGGTGTCTCCTGCAATAAACTCCGTACCCGGGAAAATATTGCAAAGTTGTCCAGTCGATAAATTATCGAATACCGTAACCGAATGACCGGCTTCCAGCATTGCTTTAACTACATGGCTGCCGATATATCCGGCTCCGCCGATAACCAATACACGCATAGTAACCCTCTTATAAATCTTTTTTCCGGCACTGCATTTTTTGTGCGGTCTGTCCGGTTTACCGCAGTGCGGTTATGTCTCGCAATCGCTTTATCAATTCTTTATTTTTACTGAGTATTTCTATCGGAAGGGGGAGCCGGTATGTCCAGTTTGATTCGCTGACGGTACCGGGGATGTTAATCCGCTCATCCGGTGTCTTGCCAGTATGTAATTCATCCACCATAAGTCCCAGCCAGTCTTGTATAGGAAAGATTACAAACACAGACGGAACTTTGACTAAGGCGCTCAATAACGCTGCGGCTAAGTCCGGCGTATAGGCAGGTTTTTCTCCTTCGATAGGACAAATTACTTTCCGTATGTTATCGTCAATATGCAAAGCCTCAAAGAACGAAAGCATATCCGTATAAGATAATTCCTGTTCCCACCATTGCCTCATCGTCGATGAATCATGCACGGAGGTTACTGCAACGGATTTTTGAGGATACTCTTGTAGCGGAATAAAAGGACAACCGTTTTCGCTCCAGTTGCGTTCCCACCGAAATACTCGAAGACTCAAAATATGCAATTTTTCCAGAACCTCCGGTAATGCCACCGGTTTCGCACCCAAATCTTCGGCGCATGGCTGCATATCAACGGAAGTGCATAACTCCGACAAAATATCTTCCGCTTGCGCCGCCCAGAGTTTATTTTGTTCTGTTTCTTTTTCTTCTACCAGCAACGAAAATTGCTTTTGTTCATCTTCCGACAACGTTCTCCACGCTGTTGTATTCCGGTACAAATATGCCGCGGTATATACGGCTGCACCATGCAAATCTTTTCCGGCTTTTATCAGCATACGGTCAGTCCACTTCTGCCGCAAGGCCGTTTCCGCTTCCGGCGGCAGCCCGTAACGGCGTATATCCGCTTCGCTTTGTATTTCATCTTTAAAAAGCCACAATTCTTCCGTACCGATTCTATCGGCAACCTTGTGCAGTAATCCATGCGCATACAGATAGTCGCCGCTTACCGCATTTTGAACGATGTCGGTATTAATATGCGGCTCTGCCATCCATCGGATACGTTCTTTGGAAAAGCCTGCTTTTTTTAAATCGTCCATCGTTATTCCCGAATATGGAATAGGCTTTCCTAAGAGCCCTGTCGTTTCCCCTTCGGTAATTGCCCAAATCCTAAAGAATCCTAAGATATGGTCAAGTCGATACGCATGGTAATACTGCGAGGCATGAGCGAGCCGATCCTTCCACCAGCGATAGCCGGTTGTTTTTAAATTTACCCAATTATAAATTGGGAAACCCCAATTTTGTCCGGTAGGATTATCCCCGTCAGGAGGACTGCCCGCACGGAGATCGCTGCGGAAATATTCGGGATGAGCCCATACCTCCACCGAATCTTCGTTCATTAAAATCGGAATATCGCCCTTTACCAGAATCCCATTATCGGCACAATAAGTAACGGCTTTCAGCAATTGCTTATGCAGATGCATTTGTACCCACGCATAGAACAGATGCTCTCGCTTCAGAACAGGATCGTTCCATGCAGCAGTGATTTTTGCCGCTGAAGGAGAACGCATATCGGCGCATTCTTTCCAATCCTTCCACGAAGCATGATAGTTTTGCCGCTTAATATTTTTAAATACCGCATATTCGATAATCCAGGAATTTTCTTTTATCCATGCAGCCAGTTCACCGGTTTCGGCATCTGCAATAATCAGCTTTTCAGCTTTATTGAACACGGCATGCAGCAGTACATTTTTTTCGTGTAACACCTGCCGGTATCGAAACCGTTCTGCCGGTATTTTCGGAGCAAAAGCCGTTCGTAATGTATCTATCTCAGTTTTAAAAGTATGTGCTTCCGGTATATCGTCCAAACAGATGTAGAGAGGATGCAATGCAAAAGCAGAAAGCGCATTGTAAGGAGAACTGTCGGTTCCCGTATCATTGACGGGTAAAAGTTGGATAATATGCAACCCGGCTTTTTTACAAAAGTCTGCAAAAGGAATAAGGTCGGAAAACTCACCTGAGCCGCAACTTTTTTTACTGTACAGAGCGGAAACCGGCACAGCGACCCCGCATAAAGCTTTATTAAACGGTGAACATTTCATCTTTCCCCTCCTCAATTAGCGCTATCATAGACCAAAAACGCAAAGTTAGAAAGAGGGGAAATTGTCAGGGCAGAATAATCATCGGCCCGGACATATTTTTAAGTTTCCCAGTAGGATAATGAAGGCTATTCATATCCTAAATCGCCTCACTCATTCGGTTCGTTGAGCTTGTCCGTAATTTCCTTTATTTTTGCCGAATGAGCAAGCACATAGAGAATATCATTTTTTTGAATAACGGTATCGCCTTTAGGAAAGATGATTTTACCATCTCGAACG
>CAUVKE010000216.1:0-3526 GCA_963552415.1 uncultured Treponema sp. | reverse complement strand
GACTTCAAAAGGTATGCGCTTTTCTCTGCCGACTTTTTTTGCAAAAATCGTAAACGCCGCACTCATAGAAAGCCCTAATTCGGAACACGTTTGTTCCATACTCTTTTTTACATCTTCGTCTAAACGAAAATTCACATTTACTGCTTGTGCCATATTTCCCCCTGTGTTACTTCTATGATAAATCGGCTAATAAAAAATAGCAAGCATCTTCATTACGTTTTCTTTTATTTGTAATGAAGATATGGTAAACCTGTTCGGAAACTTCCGTTTCGGAACAGGTTACCTTGAAAAGTGAACAACAGCGGCTTGTTTTTTTAAGCTTATGTTTTATAGTGCCTGTGTCGGCTTTGAACCTCTTGTTATAGCATATTATTATGCATAAGCGTAGGCTTTTATTTCTTCTAATTGTGGAGCAAGCTCTAACTTTGCATTTCTTATATCAATATCATCCTGCAAAGCCATAAAATAACCGTCTGAAACTCCAAAGAATTTTGCAAGTCGTAAAGATGTATCTACAGTAATTCTTCTGCGATTATGAAGAATATCCTGAATGCGAGATGTAGGAACTTTAATTTCCTGTGCTACTTTATATGCGGAAAGTCCAAGAGGAATCAAGAATTCTTCATTTAAGATTTCACCCATTGTCGGTGTTTCGATATACTCTGCCATAGTTTTCTCCTAGTGGTAATCCACAATTTCTACATTATAAAAGTGTCCGTATCCGCAAAAGTCTTTATCATAAGTGTATTATGCACATAGAGCGTGTATATGTCAAACAGACTTTTTTTAAGCGGCGTAAAGCCGCGTTAATATTTTATTAAAGGATGGGTTCTCCTTGATTCTCCTGTTTTACCAAAGCTCGAAATTTGACCTGATAAATATAATAATACCCGTTTGGGGCATAATAAATTCCGATTGGAGTAGAGCGACTTATACTTTTTCGTAGAATATTAGCGATTAATATTGGAATAGACCTGTTCGGAAACTTCGTTTTTTAGAGATGCTCATCGGTGCCATTACCCATCAAAATGATGTGAGGTTGTTTCGGTTCGGTTATCCGGTTATCTGTGCGGGCCGGAGATGATTTCTGTCAGTACGGCATTCTTTCCCTGCACTCGTACACGGACATATTCGCCGCCTTGTAAATCAGTTCCAACCTGTAAAGAATCCCGTATTAAAGGCAGCGAAAGATAGTTTTCCGTGATAACGCTTTGCTGTCCGTTGCGCGGCGCTTCAACAACCCCGCATATCAGTTTTCCATCCCATGCCTGTAAATATGATGCGGAGTGCGTTTCCGCCAGTTCGTTCAGTTTTTTTATCCGTTGACCTGCAATTCGCTCAGGTACTTTTGGCTGCATTTTCCACGCCTCTGTTCCCGGGCGGGCAGAGAAGGGAAACGCATGTATTCCCGCAAAGTCAAGTGCACGGCACATCCGGTACGTTTCTTCAAAATCAGCTTCCGTTTCTCCGGGAAAACCGGCGATGATATCCGCACCGATAAACGGATTGTCCTTTACGCGGCGGAGTTCGGAAACGGCTTGATATATGGTTGCTTTCCTGTAGCCTCGGTGCATCGCTTTAAGGACGGTATCGCTGCCCGATTGTACGGAAAGGTGAAAGTGGGGGCAAATCTGCGGATGTGCCAGCAGCGGGACAAGCACCTCATCTATCCTGTCGGGATAAAGACTCGAAATGCGGATACGCATCTCAGTGTTTTCGAGTATGAGTTTGAGTATATCGGCAAAGTCTCCGGCTTCGCTCCGGTACTGCGACAGGTTTACGCCCGTCAGCGTTACTTCGCGAGCGCCGGTTTCTTCTATACAGCGAAGCCGTTCGAGGACTTCGGCGGCGGGAAGCGACACGGATTTACCCCGTGCAAGCCGTATCCTGCAATAAGCACAGGCGTCGTTACAGCCGTCCTGAATTTTCAGCAGCGCGCGTGAGTGGAATAAAAAATGCGGGGAGCTGAGCGCGAACAGCCGGTTCTCTCGTCTGCCGTGCCCGGATGTGTTTTGTATTGATGAGTTTTGTACCGGTTTATTCTGTGTGTGTTGCGGTGTTTTGTTTGTCAAGTCGGTGAGGTAGGCGCGCACTGCGCTTAGAAAAAAGGCTGTATCAAAATATGCATTGCCGCGAACAAGTTTTGCGAGGTATGCCGGTATTTCGGTTAATAAATCTTTTTGCTGTCCGGGGAAGGCCAGTATGTGGGGATGCAGCGCTTCTATTTCCGTCGCTTCCAGTTGAGCATAGCAGCCTGTTACCAGAATAACGGCATGGGGGTGTGTTTTTACCAGTAACCTGATAAGCCGGCGCGCCTTTTGTTCCGCTTTGCCGGTTACGGTGCATGTATTCACAAAGCAGAGAACCGTCTGTTCGGGCGGCAGTGCGGAAGATAACCGGATGGGAACCGCGGATTCGAGGGTTGGCATTGGAGCGTCAGTAGGTACTGTACTGGCGGAACCTGCATAATCGGTATGACCGGCATAAATGGAAAACCCTGCATCGGCACATAGCGCTGCAAAGGATTCTGCCTCCGCTTGGTTAAGCCTGCATCCGAGTGTTTCAATTCGTATTGCGCATAATTGAACATTCATATTAATGAAGAAAACCTACAATCGGGATGCATGAAAAAAAGGAGGCGCCGCGGCAGACTAAAAGCGGTGCAGTACGCGCTCATAACCTTTTTGCGCATCAGTTGAATTTTTATTCAGCTGCAAGGCTGACGAATACGCCTCTAATGCCGCCCTGTATTCTTTCGCCTGCTCCCGCGAGTACGCGAGCCGCGTCCACCATACGCTATTGAGCGGTTCCAATCTGATGGCCGTAGAAAAGGCAATATCGGCATGGCGGTATTTTGCCATGCGCAAATACAATTCTCCGATATGATAATACACCCCGCTCACCTTCGTACCGTTAGGCGCATAGGCGATATAGTCTTCAAAGAGATGCAAGCTTTCTTCATTCCTTCCAAGGTGATAAAGCGCTTGCGCATGGCTTTCAATAAGCCGCGGATCATATTGCGAAACTGCTCGCCCTTTAACAGTCCAGTCGGCTGCTTCCTGATAGCGTTCGTCGGCAAGCAGTGCCCATGTCAGTACCACATAGCTGTCGATATTGCGGGGCATCCGTTCTATTTCGTTTAAACACACCGATGCAGATTCTTTATAGCGGCCTTCACGATATAATACCAGCGCATCAGCATCCTTTTGTGCATGAATATAATAGGGTAATAAGAGATATAAAAAGATTAATCCGATTCCGGCCGGAAAGCCTTTGCGGAGTGCAAACACGTTCTTAAAACCTCTAATGTCGATCCATCGTACAGATGCCGCTGAAAAAGCAGCCGCTATCCAGTATTACTTCGGGAGCTGTTACGTCGCCGGTTAATTTCCCCGAGGCAAATACGTGCACGGAGGTAGTAGCGGTAACATTACCGATGACCTCGCCTTTGATAATAACGCGGTCTGCGTTTATCTTTGCCTTTACTTTTGCATATTCGCTAATCATTAAATCGCTTGAAGATTGA
>CAUVKE010000215.1:0-3531 GCA_963552415.1 uncultured Treponema sp. | reverse complement strand
GAACAAAGTATCAACTTTGGAAACTGTTGCATTCGTGCGCGGAACGCGCATACGTTAATACGTGACGTTTGCCGCAAGGCAAACTCATCGGTTAACGAGGCAACCCTATTTGGTTGCCGAAGTTATACCTTCCTTAAAATTCGACAGCCGAACAAAATATCAATTTTGGAGGCTGCCGAATTCGTGCGCGAAAAGCGCATATATTCAACAAGCGACGTTTGCGATGAGCAAACTCGCCGTGTTTTCCAGCGGTACCATTTGTACCGCTGGAAATAAACCTTCTTCTCAAATTTACTAATACTATTATTATTTTAAATTGACGTTTTTTATTGAGATTCAAAGAATATCGGCCGATACTCTTAACAAAAGATATGTTATTGATAAGTGAAATATTCTCTTACCATTAAATAGGCCATATATACCGCCAGTGCTCCTACACCGCAGCCTAGCATAGTATCATCATCATTCTCATTTTTGTCAAGCCTTTTTGTAGTAAAGAACTATTTCCAAGCGCAGATTTTCTGTATTGACGGGGCGGGGGCGATGTCTTAGGTATTCAATCTTAAAATCGATACCATTGATATGGAGATGAATGCTCCGGACATGGTAACTCTTTAAGGACGAAATTACAGCAAACATCACAGTGCTTCCGCACCTTACTCAATTTATAAAGCAGGATATTTTAAGTCTATAGGGCACGGGGATGTCTCAAAAGTTGGTTACTTTTTCGACATCCCCGCGAGTTTTTGCAGATGCTCTACAGTATCAACTACTTTAACGCCTTGTGGCAGAACCACCAGTCAAAGCCTTCGTATTCCTTAAGCCGCTTTTCTGCATCCTTTACGTTAGAAGCAGGAGGCACAATTGCATGGTCTTTGATTAAGCCGTTTTCGGGCCAGTTAGCAGGCAGCGCTACATCTTCTTTGTCGGAAATCTGCAAAGCCTTTACTGCGCGCAAAATTTCTTTCATATTTCTGCCGATTTCCTGCGGATAATATAGTACCAACCGGAGTATCCCTTGAGGATCGACAATGAATACGGCACGAACAGTGTTGGTTCCTTTACCCGGATGCAGCAATCCGAGTGCATTTGCGATGGAATCATTTGCAGCAATAACGGGGAAGGTAATCTGAACATTGAGCTTGTCTTTCATCCATTCAATCCATTTAATATGACTGAATACCTGATCGACGGAAAGACCAACCAATTTTACGCCGAGCTTGTCAAATTCGGGTACTAGCTCCTGAAAACCGACAAACTCGGTTGTGCAGACAGGGGTAAAATCGGCAGGATGGCTGAATACGATGAACCACGACCCTTTCATATCAGCCGGTAATGTCATCGGCCCTTGTGTAGTTTGAACTTGCAAAGTAGGAAATGCATCGCCTAATAGCGGCATGTTAATTCTTTCGTCCATAAGTATCTCCTTAAATCTTAGTAATAATTCTTAATATAATATAATTTTTAAAAAAAAGCAAGCGCTTTATCTATCAACTCTTCATTCATTATTGTTTTCTTGCTTCCCTTTTCCGCTTTTTCTCCTCGTATTGAATTTTCTGCGATCTTTTGCATACAGAGTAAGCGTAGCCAAAAGGTCGGTTTCTCCCCATATCATGTGTAAAGCCTGTTTTCGAGGCCCTTGTAAAAAGCTGTGTTTTTTTTTATACTCATTAAGATACAAGCTGTTTAAGAAGCATAGCTGATATGCCGATAGAGGCAGCATAATCTTTTGATCCGTTAGCTCAGGTGGATAGAGCGGTTGCCTCCTAAGCAGCAGGTCGCACGTTCGAATCGTGTACGGGTCATTTTTTTACAGGAGGTTGATATGATTGCGCTTATTATTGGGGCAGCAATGATTCTCTTCACAGTTTTTGCAGCGCTTCCGCCGGAAACAGCCGGTTTCGGCCTCGGCTGGGGAAAAGATATTCTACTCTTTTTGCGCGGCGGCTTACCGATTTTTACAGCCTTTGTAGGATTAATTGCGGTGTTCATCGGTATTGCGGACATTAAAGACAAGCAAGATGCAAGAAAAGAAGAAGCAGCGATGAAAGTAGGAGAAAATAAAAACGAATAAAGTTTTGCGGGTTGACTGCATAACTGATTTTTTGATATAGTGTTTTACCCACATTATCTGCAATAAAAATATATAAGGTACACAAAAGATGAAGACAATTTTTTATAAAGAGCGTGAAATACCGCGGAGCTGGTATGTTATCGACGCTGCAGGAAAGCCGCTTGGTCGGATTGCTGCAAAAGTTGCTGCAATGGCTCGAGGAAAGCACAAGGCGCTCTATGCACCCCATCAGGAATCGGGCGATTATATTATCGTTATCAACGCCGATAAGGTTGCCGTTACGGGGAATAAAGACAAGGATAAGATGTATCACCATCACACAGGTTTTCCCGGAGGACTAAAGTCCGTCAATTTTAACACCCTTATCGGGAAAAAGCCGACCGAACCGCTGTATATTGCGGTAAAAGGTATGCTGCCCAAAGGCCCGCTCGGGCGTAAACTGCTTAAAAACGTAAAAATTTATGCAGGTAGCGAACATCCCCATGCGGCACAAAATCCTGTTGCGGTAGCGTTATAATTTTAGGAGAAATGGTTGTGAAAAATATCGGAATAGGAACAGGACGAAGAAAAACCTCGGTAGCACGGGTTTATATCCGCGAAGGGAAAGGTTCGGTAACCGTCAACAATAAGAATATGGACGACTACTTTGCAACTCCCGAGCAGGTTCAAATGGCAAAACGGCCTTTGTTTGTTACCGGCAGCGATACCCGCTATGATATCATCATTACCGTATATGGCGGAGGCTTAAACGGACAGGCAGGCGCTTGTTCACACGGTATTGCCCGCGCGCTTGCACAGGTAGATGCCTCTAACCACAGCTCACTTAAAGCGAATGGCTTATTAACTCGCGATTCCAGAATGGTTGAACGCAAAAAGTATGGCCAACGCGGTGCTCGCCGACGCTTCCAGTTCAGCAAGCGTTAATCCAACCCTTATTGCGGTGGAGCATACATCCTCGGATACCGTCAAACTGGTACTTTCCGGGGATGTTTCTATCGTAAGCCGGTTTTGTTACTTTGATGAACCGCTTGCGATAGAGGAGCTTCCACTCCCTCTTACAGAAACACAAACAGAACAGCTTTATCAGGCAGGTCGGCGTTTCTTAGCTGAAAAACAGGCTGCAGCCTATCTTAACCGTGCCGAACATTCATCTTATCAACTCAAAGTCAAATTGCAAAAGAAAGGCTATATAAAAAACGAATATCAGCCTGCGTTGGATTATTTACGCACCAAAGGTACGCTTGACGATTCCCGCTTTGCCGGTGCATATTTACATACGAGGAGCCTTTCAAAAAAAGAAGGGTATGCGCGTCTCTTTTCGGAACTGCGTAAGCGCGGAATTGATGCGGACACGGCAAAGCAGGCGTTGAGTGATTTTTTTTCGGAGATTGATGAAGCGGATATATGCGAAGATGCAGCACGCAGCCTTATCCGTAAGGGATATACCGGCCAAAAAC
>CAUVKE010000214.1:0-3531 GCA_963552415.1 uncultured Treponema sp. | reverse complement strand
GCAGTAAGCTGCGCCCGCGCCTCCGCCGAGATTAAATACCCGTAAAATGCCCGTAGTTGTATTTCTGTCATCGTTGTATGTTTAAAATAAGCACCCCAGACGTTGTTTGAATCTCCCCGCAAAATAATTGAGGTCGTTCAACCAGAGTTGAACCTCTTCGCGGTTCAAATGGTCTCACGACCTCAATTATTTTGCGATTGTGATTAATTCATCTGGTGTGCTTATTTTTCTTTTAAAATAAATTGTGCGAAATTTTATCCAAAATTTCGCACAAAAGGACTGTAATCAACAACCTCGATGCAGAGCGTCGAGATATTAAGCCCTCATACGACTAAAGGTGGTCATAACTTTTGCACCTAGCCTTTCCGTTAGCCTTTTAAAAAAGACTAGTTTCAGAAGCGGCACGGATGCCGCTGGTTCCATCAGAAGCGATGTTTCGCGCTTACGCGAAACTCGCCATGAAAAGTGTACAAGGATGTACACTTTTCATGATGCGACAACGCAGATGCCCCGTATTTGCAAAAGATCACCCTCGCCGTAAGCCTTTTAAAAATAGACGGTGTAGATACGAGGCGCGAGCACAAATTAACCGCAGGCGTATTTTTGATACGTTGAGGATTAATTTGTGCGCAGCAACGAAGTAGATGCCCGCATATTTTTAAAAGGAGTTACCTTTGGTTGCGTATATACGCCGGCACATCCAAATCAGTATTAGCGCCGGGAAGTTGTACGCGGATTGGCTGCCGCGGGGTTTCGGTCATTTCCGGTTGTTGTTGAGGCGGCGGAGGCATAGCAGGTATGCTTGCATTTCGCGGGCCGAGGCCGGGTAGGGTAGGCTGTTGCGGCGTTTGCAGCTTTGCCCATTCGCTTGCCGAAATAAAATCGTTTTGTAAAAACGATGTATGAATAGGTTCAGCTTGAGCCGCTGCCCCCGCGGGCTGTCCCGGTTTCTGCATCATCCCCTGAATCGGATCCGTGTCGGTCGGGAATCCCGTTGCGATTACCGTTACGGTAATTTTATCCTTCATAGCTTCGTCGGTTTCATCAACGGTAATACCGTGAATGGTTTCCACATCGGGGTTAGCATTTGCCGTAACGATTTCCATAATATCGTTAACTTCCACGGTAGAAGGCATCTCCGCTGCGTAGATATTAACCAATATCCGGGTTGCGCCTTCAATGTGGGAATCCTCTAAAAGCGGATTATTGATGGCATTTGTTGCCGCATCAACCGCACGGTTCTCTCCCGATCCGGTGCCGACGCCCATTAATGCATCGCCCTGACCGGCCATCGTGGAACGCACATCTGCAAAGTCGACATTGACCAATCCGTTTTTCGTAATAATATCCGCAATGCCTTGCACTGCACGGCGCAGTACATCGTCGGCCATAACAAAGGCATCTTTTATCGTCTGTTTGCTGTCTACAAGGTTTAATAAATGCTGATTGGGGATGACGACCAACGTGTCAACGTTTTGCCGGAGTTTTTCAATGCCTGCTTCGGCTGTGCGCATTTTTGCACGGCCTTCAAAACCGAATGGTTTGGTAACGACGCCGACCGTTAAGGCTCCTTGATCACGGGCTATCTTTGCGATGACCGGTGCGGAACCGGTACCGGTACCGCCTCCCATACCCGCGGTGATAAATACCATATGCGCTCCGCGGACAGCGTTCGCAATAACCTCGGTATCTTCCATGGCGGCTTTTTCGCCGACTTCAGGTTTTCCACCGGCGCCGAGTCCTCCGGTCAGCTTTGAGCCAATTGCCAATTTCATCGGCGCTTTTGAATAATTGAGCGCTTGCACATCGGTATTTGCAACGATAAAATCGACATACTGTACATTGCACTCCATCATCCTATTAACCGCATTCGAACCGCCTCCACCGGCGCCGATTACCTTAATAACGGTAGGATTGACCGGTAACAGTTCATTTTGCTGCATCACTTGATAATCCATATATATTCTCCCTCCCCCTTGCTATTTAAAATAAATTTTTCCAAAAATTTTTAAGCTTGACGGCAATTTTACCCGGTTCGGCTTCTGTTTTTTTTGTTTCCTCACCGGAGGCCGCCCGCTGTTTGCACTGCGATAAAATCAGGCCGAGTACGGCTGCAAATTCGGGACTTCGGTATTCCCCGGTTAAACCGCCGAAAGTTCCCGGAATCCCGAGCCGTACGGCAGGTGTACCGAAGATTTCGGAGGCAAGTTCCGTAGCGCCCGGCATAAGCGAACTGCCGCCGCAGAGGATTACATTTCCTGCGAATCGGTTGGAAACTGCCGTCGGTGTGATTTTATCTTTTGCCATCGTAAAAATTTCCGCCATTCGGGCTTGCAGAATATCGCATATATCCGCTTTTTCAATCTGTATCGGCGCCCGTCCGCCCGGCGCGGAAATCAGTACGGATTTATTATCTTCCAAAAGCGGCTGCCAGCAGCATCCGTCAGTTATCTTGACCTTTTCGGCAGTTTCAGTCGAAAGCCCTTTTACGATTGCCAAATCGTTTGTCGCATGACCTCCGCCTATCGGCAGCACTGTCGTCAATACCGGCGCTCCGCCCGACATCACTACAATATCGGTGGTGCCTCCTCCAATATCGATAAGCACTGAGCCGAGTTCCTGTTCTTCCTGCGTCATAACGGATTCTACGGCGGCTAAACCGTGATACATCGGCGCGTCAACCTGTAGATTAGCGCGCTTCACGCAATCGACAATGTTTTTGATGCAGGTAACCGATCCGGTGATAATATGCACCTCCGCTTCGATACGGACACCGATGACATTATGCGGATCCACAATGCCGCGCTGGTCGTCGACAATGTACGATTGGGGGATAACATGCATGACGCGCCTATCCATTGGGATAACGACTGCTCTTGCAGCTTCTATAACGCGGTCGATGTCCTGTTGGTCTATTTCGCGGTTCCCTTTTCCTTTATCGGTAACGGCAACAATACCGCGGGAATTAATCCCTTCAATGTGGGTGCCGCCGATTCCCGTAATGCAGTGGGTAATTTCCACGCCGGACATCATCTCCGCGGCTTCCACCGCTTCATGGATTCCCTGTACGGTCTTTTCAATATTAACGACGGTTCCTTTCCGTAAGCCTTCAGAAATGCCGGTGCCTACGCCGATAATTTGTAAAATGCCTGTTTCCAGTTTTTCAGCAACAACGGCTCTGATTGCGCTGGTACCTATATCCAATCCGACTATGATATCACTCATTGGCTTCACCTCTTAACCGGTAGGAAGCGGTTCCTGCCCGTACATCCAACTCCTCAATCTTTGAACTCAGATCAAGTTCCCGTATGACATCCAACGTTAACATCATATACTGCAATCGATCCTCATTCAATGTACTGTCTGCACGTACTTTAACTTGAGTTCGCACCGGATAGAGGATAAGGTCAAACCCTCCGTATTTTTTTTGCTCGATCTTCATTTCGGAAATTTCACTCATTAATGCAGGATTTTTCCGCTGCAAAAGATCCAGCTGTTTAAATAACGGTACAAGCTGTTTGTGTACCTTCA
>CAUVKE010000213.1:0-3544 GCA_963552415.1 uncultured Treponema sp. | reverse complement strand
GATTTACTGCGCATAACGCCCGAAGAATTTTTGCTGGATGCTCATCATTGGATACTGTTGCACGGCAGATATGTTTGTAAAGCCCGTAATCCCGACTGTGCAGGATGTAGTCTCAATGATATATGCTTAAAAAATGGGGTAGAAGAGTAGAACCGTAAAAAAGGAAGTCTGAAAGGCGGGCAGCCTGCTTCGCATTTACGGCCTCGGTTACAATAGAGCCGTTCCCAGCCGTTGGGCTATTTTTTCATTGGTAGGGCGGGCATCGTAATGCGCCGCTTTGAAGGTAGCTGTGTGAGCCTTAGTATCCCATAGCAAGAAATAAGCAGGGAAAGACGTTTTATCGGCAAGCTCTGACTTCCTGTCTGCCGTTTTGCCGAATATGCGCGGAAAACCCACACTGCCCGGATTGACGATACAGCAATCCCTATCAAGCGGTATTGTTTGTTCCGGTTTTGGATATAAAGCCCCGTATTCGCCTCGATCAACATAATAGACGGCGGCTTGAT
Source organism: uncultured Treponema sp. (assembly GCA_963552415.1). GTDB lineage: Bacteria > Spirochaetota > Spirochaetia > Treponematales > Treponemataceae > Treponema. The sequence continues at coordinate 3,038 of CAUVKE010000213.1, read as the reverse complement.
GGGTATGTCCGCAAAAACAGAGTTTAAAGCCTTCGGCATATAAATATTGAAGTGATATAGCAGTTTCTTGTCCGCCTCGCAGATATTCGGTCGCGGGTTCCAGCGGTGACCCATGTACAAGCAGCGTTTTTTCGGATAAAAAGAAGAGAGGATGCAAACCCGCCAGAAAGAATCTCGTTTTCCATGAAATAAGCGGGGCGGTGTTTTTAAGTGAACGTCGGGCATTTTCACCAAACCAGCTGTTTGAGAGCCGCTTTAGTAATCCCGCTTCGTGATTGCCGGCAAGGAGGATACACGGGCGAGTGCGCTTCTTCAATTCTTTTAAGCATTGAACGCAGGATTCGGGATCAGGACCGTAGCCGACCATATCTCCAAGTGATATAAAACCGTCGTACTGCCCTTTTGCGGCTTCCAGCACAGCGTTGAGCGCTTCTATGTTCGCATGGATGTCTGCCGTTACCAATATTTTCATAGTGAGAGGATTTTATCATACCGTATGCCGGAAAAACTTACAACAAGACTTTTCAATAACCTCCGGGATAGCTTTCAATCCGATTGGAAATTGCTTTCGGAAACGGAGCATTTCCTTGCATCTACTCCTTTGCAGCGAAATTACGAGCAGCAGTTTGCCGCATGGCGTAAACAGTTACAGGCTGCACAGGATGATTCGGTACGCGCATCGGTGCGGGAAGAGCTTATTGCATTGAGGAAAGCACTACGTTTGGAAGGATATGATTTGTCACTCGGCTCTATCCAATTGATTGTAAACGAATTTGTTAACGATGATGCTGCGGCGCGCGGCTTCCGGCGGGTTGTGATTTGTTTTTGCGATGCGGGGCTGTTTTGGCTGTCGGGAGAAGCAAATCATCTTGAACTTGCCGGTGATCTACAGGCTGAGTTGGAACGTAAGCAACTGTATGTTCATCCTGAAATGCATTATCTTTGGTTCCTGTGGAAACGGAACGCCTTGCTGTTAAGCGGTTCCGCAACCGAAACAAAAGAATCGTTTGAGCATCTGCAAAAACGAGCCCATGCCAATCCCCAAAAAATATTGCGGTACCTGAAAGCATTATAAGGCATCTACAAAAAAACTCAGGTATAGCTTCGCTTCGTATCCTTAGGAATAGAGATTCTTGTCAGTATAAGCATACAGGAAAAAATACCGAGCATCACATAATTCCATATATATAGGAAGTTTTTAGAGACTCTTTCTTATACATCGATGATAAAATACTCATGTCCAGTACTTTTGATAAAACGCTGCAGGTCGCCGGAATCGATAAAAACCGTTGCGGTATTTTCATTCGGATGAAAGGTTAAAATACGGTATTCATCAAGCATCGCTTTATCAAAGTAGACGGTTACGTCATGCGTAGTATTATTTAATAAACCGAACGGCGACACTACTCCAGCTGCAAGGCCGAGCTTCTCTGCCAACAATTCTGCGGAGCCGAACTTAAATTCTTTTTCCTCAAGTATTTCTGCGCACTTTTTCATATCGAGTCGTTTTACATCATCCATAATGAGTAAAATGCACCGCTTTTTATTTCTGTTCCGCAAAAAGAGCGTTTTTGTCCGACAGCCTTCTTTGCCTTCGATGTATTTGTCGGCTTCTTCAGTTGTTAAGGCCGGCGGATGTTCGACTACTTCGTAGCTGATGCCCATATCCTGTAATGCTTTATAAACGTGTTCGGCTGGTGTCATAAAAATCTCCTTGTATACCTTATCAGATTCATTCGATACTATACGATAAATAAAAAGAAAACAACACGGAGATACCGATATGTTATACTTAGTTTTGGACAACCTCTGCAACAACGATTCTGCCTATTTCTGTTCGATTGACAAAAAAATATGGAAAGAGTAGTAATTATGAGTTATGGAAGAATCACAGCGTAGTAGTAAAACAGCTGACTGCGAATACTATTTTAATACGAAACAGCCTGTCAGAACCTTGTTTCGTCTTTTTAAAACAGAAAAGAAAAATCTCGCATTCTCAGCGCTCTTTTTTTTGATCAAAAATAGTCCTGCATGGGCGCTTCCAATCATTACCGCATATATTATCAATGGAGTTTCCGCAGCCTTACAACATCCTGAAACAAAACCGCAGCAGATACGCAGCATCATCATGTATTTGATCGTTTTTGCCGTACTTGCTATACAGAATATCGGAACACATACGGTCTTTATCTATTTTCTTGCAAAGTCGATACGCAACATTGAAGCAGGGATGCGCTTGTCAATAGTCAGACGGTTACAGCAGCTCTCCGTTGCATTTCACGATAAGACGGCAACCGGCGTCATCCAATCAAAGGTATTGCGCGATGTGGAAGCAATCCGTAATGTTATTATGATAGGGATGAATATCTATTTACCGGCAATAACCTCTTTTCTCATTGCTTTTGTGATGACGCTAAAAAATGCGCCGGTTGTTTCGCTGTTATATGCAGTGTGCATACCGGTTGTGCTGCTGATTATGCGAATATTCCGCCGCCGAATGAATGTAACGAATAGCGTGCTGCGCCACGATATGGAAAAAATGACCGCTGAAATTACCGAGATGATTGCAATGCTGCCTGTTACAAAGGCGCATGGATTGGAAAAAGCGGAAGAGGAAAAACTCGAAAAAGAGTTCCGCGTTGTTTTTAGAAACGGATTGCATCTGGATATTGTCAGCGCTTTATTCGGCTCAACCAACTGGGTGGCATTTCAGCTGTTACAAATTGCCTGCCTTGCTGTAACCGTTCCTTTTGCTTTTTCCGGCAGAATAGGCGCTGGCGACATTATTTTATATCAAGGGTTTTTCAATATGGTACTGAATTCCGTTGCAACAGTTATCAATATGTACCCCGACATTATGCGCGGTATCGATGCTGTCCGCTCTGTCGGTGAAATTCTGGAATCCGACGAAATCGAACGGAATGAGGGAAAACCGAAAATGATGACCGTAGCAGGCGAAGTTTCTTTCCATAATGTATCCTTTTCCTATCCTGATGCATCGCTCCATGCACTGAACGATCTGTCGTTCACCGTTAAGG
>CAUVKE010000212.1:0-3550 GCA_963552415.1 uncultured Treponema sp. | reverse complement strand
GCCGCAGCCGTATTTTTAAAGGACTTTGTATTGCCGTATATTGTGTTTTTTCTTTTTGCGCCGTTTCATGCGGGAAAGAAAAAACGGGAAACTTGGAACGTAAACAACTTTTTTCAATTAAATACGGAAATTTTGAAGACCAGCTCGATTTATTTCAACTGGCAAGTCTGTATGTCCGTCCCGACAGTCAACTTGTCATGGATGAGGGTATCTTTTACGTGAGTAATTCTGGTGCGGGAAAAATCCTCAAGCTGACATCGTTCGGCGATTTGCTTGCGCTGTATTATAATCCTGAAAAGAATCCCCGCCCGACCTTTATCGATGCCGATCAAACCGATAAAATTATGACCCGCCGTGCCGTGCCGTATCCGCTTAATCATCCGACCTATCTTGCCGTAACGCCGAATAAACATCTGTTTGCCGTCGATACGGTTAACGAAGAGCGTATCGAGTACGATCAGACTGAAAACCTTGTGCTGCGTGATACGATCATTCATTTTAGTGAGACGGGAGAATTTATGGATACTGTCGGGCAAGAAGGCGTCGGCGGCACACCATTTCCGCCCATCGAAGGGCTTTATGCGGATTCAAGCAACGGTATTATTGTCGTGTGCCGGACAGAAATCGGTATCAGGGTGTACTGGTATGATAATACCGGTAGTTTGCTGTATAAAATTCCTATTGCCTTTAATGGATTGCCGTCGCCCTATACCAGCGAGGTAAAGATGTTTTCCAGCCTTGATAAGGCTGTTCCCGGTTTTACGGCTAAGAAGCTGTATATTAAAGTCGATTATTACCGTGAAGATATCGATACGGATATCAATGTGAGCGCCGGAATCAGTTATGATAAAAGCTGTCTGTATACGTTTAATATTGAAAGCAGGCAATATGAGCGGACTATTGATATTGCTCCCTATGAAGATACCGAAGACACAAATACCGGTACCCGTCACATTAAAAAAGTCTACGGATTACTTGGTGTAACGGCGAATAATTGGAGTTTGCTGACAACGCCGCGCTCAGACGGCTATATCCTCGAATTAATCGATTTACATTCAAATAAAATATATACACGGACATTGTCTGTTTCCCCTGATGAACTGGTGTATAATGCATTCCATCTTTCTTCCGACGGTATCTTATCGGCGCTTCTTGCCGGAGACAAACAGGCTGATATTGTTTGGTGGAAGACAAACGAAATTACCGGAGCGTCAAAAAATGAATAACCAACCGGATTCGTGGAGTGAAGGCGGTTCATATCTGCGGTATGACCGAAGCGAGCGCTTAAAGCGTGCGCCGGAATCGGTACAGCAGATGTACGAGCCAGACTACATTAAAAGAATTAGCCTCCTTAAAAGCCTTACCGCAACGCGCTCCTCCCGTTCAGTACTGTTCGCCATTGTTGCCGTGTTTGCCCTTAGTTTTGCATCTTTTTTATTTAAAACCGATCGGCAGTCAGGAAAAATTGAGGGAGTTCCGGTTAAATTGGAATACTTAACGCAGCAGGAACATCTCTATGTGAATATTTCGTTCGCAGCCACGGAACAAAGCGATGACTATGCGCTGCCGCTTACCGTCCGTATCACTGCAGCGAACCGCGATACGCAAGAGAAAGAAACAAAAACCTTCGAAGTGATTTATATCGGCAGCGCTTTAAGCGTACCGGCTCAATTTCCCGCCCATACGTATAAACGATTGGAAGCAGTTGTGCTGACAGATGGTAAAGCTGTATCATTGCGGAGTTCCGTAAAAAAGTGAAGATTGCAGTAGGTTTAAGCGGAGGGGTAGATTCCAGCGTTGCCGCAAAGCTTCTGATAGAAGAGGGGCATGACGTGTGCGGTGTTACGCTCCGCTTGCTGGACGAACAGTCTCCCGTCGCAAAGGAACAATCCGAGCGGATTATTGAAGAAGCGGTGCAGGCAGCGCGGCTTCTCGGTATTCCGCACCGTGTCTATGATTTCCGTGCCGAATTTCAAAAGCAGATTATCGATTATTTTATAAAAAGCTACCGCAGCGGAGAAACGCCGAATCCGTGTTATATTTGCAATAGGCAGATTAAATTCGGGCTGTTTTTGGAACAGGCTGTACGGGAAGGTTGTGATGCTATTGCGACCGGCCATTATGCCAAGGTGTTTCAGGAGCCGTCCGAACGGTATGCGCTGGAGCGGGGGGCTGATGCGCAGAAGGATCAAAGCTACTTTTTGGCCTTGCTGAGCCAAGAGCAGCTGAACAGAACTTTTTTTCCGCTTGCAGAGCTTACAAAGCCGGAGGTTCGTCTTATTGCGGAAAAGGCAGGGTTGGTCAATGCGCATAAGAGCGATAGTCAAGATATTTGCTTTGTGCCGGACGGCGACTACACGGCAGTAATCGAAGCATTGGCGCCCGATGCCTTTCCTGAAGGAGATTTTATCGACATCAATGGCGCCAAGGTCGGCACTCACCGCGGCTTGCACCGCTATACCATCGGGCAGCGGCGGGGGCTTGCCCTGCCGTTCGGCTATCCGATTTACGTGGTTGAAAAATCGGCAGAGCATAATACGGTTACCGTCGGTGCAGGAGAAGCGCTGCTTGCCGCCGCCTGTTCGGTGCGGGAGGTAAACTGGATTGCCGAAATGCCGCAGGAACCTTTTTACGCAGAGGTTAAAACACGGTATCGGCAGCAGCTGAAAAAAGCCCGTATTGAACCGAGCGGCACCAGCCGAGTCCGCATCGTTTTTACCGAACCCGAACGGGCGGTTGCGCGCGGGCAAGCCGCTGTATTTTATTGCGGGACTAGGGTACTTGGCGGTGGTATTATCGATAGTGTTGAAGCAATCGGAGATGTGGTATAAATTCAGGATAGACCGTTTCTACTTTATCAACCCACCATGAAAATAACATTCATAAATTTCCTTTCCACAGAAACTTATTATTTCTTTCCCTTGAAACCAATCAAAATTTCCATTTATAGAACATTTATACTCATAACGACCGTCTTCATATTTTTCCGGACCTCTAAACGGTTTTTCAAAAGGAACATTCAATAATGCTTCCTTCAAAAAATCTACATTAAAATTTTCTCCAGTCACACGTCCAATATAATTCATGCTCCAATACGGATTATCTGCAATCCAAAGCGCTTCTTCGCCGGCAAATTTTTCCCCGCCAAGATAGGTGTCATAATACATAAAATTATTTTCACGATATACTAAGTCATGTGATTTTTCTCTTGAAGAAGCCGTTTCAGATCCTTTTCCTGCATACGTTTTCCGTTTAGCTTTTATCAAAAACTCAATTAGTTTCTTGTCCATTTTATTCCTCAATCGGTGTAAAGTCGCTATTTTTAAATCAAAGTCTCTTCATCCCGCCGTGAATATAAAATTCGTCTCACTTCCATTATATGATCAATTACCACATACCAAACCGTATAATTGCCTACATTAATCTTTCTATACGGATATGGGCGTTGTTTTTTTGATTCGTGCGGAGGGTTTAATATCCCGACGCTCTGTGTCGTAATAAAGGGTATTAAAGCCGACTGCAACCACCTTATGAGAACAACATACCCCGA
>CAUVKE010000211.1:0-3554 GCA_963552415.1 uncultured Treponema sp. | reverse complement strand
TATGATGTTGTTACTCTGCCAGTCTTTACATACTGTAAAAAGCCTTGTAATTCTTTATTACCTGTTTCTTTAAATGCACCCGCATTCAGTATAACTCGTTTGGCTCCATCTTGTAAGGGGATACTTAAATCTTCCAAACATCTGTTTTCAAACGTGTATACTGCTTTGTTGCTGCCGATAGGATCGAATAGACAAACAAAGATAATATAGCTATCGTTTAATGACTTGTAAGAACAGCCTTTGTCTAAAAAGGCAACATCCAGTACCGCCTGATAATAGCGCATTCGCTTTGGTATGTTATACTCATTTCCAACTTGCATTTCAATGTCGTAGGATGTACCCGAACCGTCTTTTACCAGTACATCGAGCCGGACGGTTTTGGCTCCGGAATTGGCTGTAACAGTATTCTGGGACGACAGATAGGTGATTTTTTCAATTTTTACACTAAAAAGAATTTCAAGAAATTCTTTGCAGATGGGTTCGTGTTCCATAACCTTACAGAACATGAAATCATCTACGATAGTTAGCGCTTCAAAAGGTTTTTGTGTCATTCATACCTCCATACTTTCTTATATAGCACGGATGTAAAAATGGCTTGAAAAATGTAATATAATTAATAATTATGTAGATAAAACGAAATACCTTTGCAACACGGCAGGAGCTTGACTATCAACAGGCGGTTGCAGCCTTAAAGCAATGGTATGACGGGTAGCTATTCCATCCGGCAGGGGATGGAATGTACAATCCATTTAGTGTACTGAATGCAATATTCTAATGTACCATTTGGGCAAACAGGGATATGGGTGGGGCGCTTTGTGCAAGACATCCACAAGGGTGATGTGAACAGCTTTATGGAGCGAATGCAGTCGATTATCTCCGGTATTCCATAATGACAACTTCACCGACAAAAATTTGAACCTGCAAGAACAGAATTATCAGACAGCGAGGCATCATATATGGTAGAACATAAAGCATGGGATTGGGAGAAAATAGAAACGGATATATGGTACCGTCCGGCGGAAATTGCGTATTATTTGGCGGAGCGGTGGAAGCAAAAGGGGTATTCGCATTTTCTTGATCTCGGTTGCGGATTGGGGCGGCATTCGCTGTTTTTTGCAAGAAAAGGTTTTACCGTTCATTCAATCGATTTATCGGAGAGTGCCGTTGAGGGGCTGCGTGCAACCGCTGCGGAACAAAATTTACCGATTACCGCTCAATGCGGGGATATGAGCGCGCTGCCGTATCAGGATGATGCGTTCGATTGTCTTCTTGCGTACCATGTGATTTCTCATACGGATACTGCCGGTATTAAAAAAATACTTTCCGAGATAAGACGGGTTGTAAAAAACGGCGGCGAAGTGTATCTTACGCTCTGCTCAAAAAATGCGTGGAGCTATAAGGAGGCAGGATTTCCCGTCGTTGATGAAAACACCGTCATTAAAGTTGAAGATGGGCCGGAAAACGGTATTCCTCACTTTTTCACCGATGCGGAAACCATTCCGACGCTTTTGCAGGATATACATATTATCAGTATGCAGCACACGCAAGATGTTATCGTTAATGGGAAGCCCTACGGTTCTTGGCATTTCTTTATATTGGGGGAAAATCAACATCTCTGATGCATAGTAATTGTCCTATCGCGCAGATGTAGAGTACGGAAACCGCCATTGCACATAAAGACTTTACACGAGCTGCAAAAATTTTCTAATTACCGGCAAATCGTACAACGGTACGTCTTTTAAGCTGCCATGATCGACAAAATCGGAGACAGAAAATCTAAAGGCAAGTTCAGGATTATAAGTATCTCGATAAAGCTTGAAGCTTTTAGCTCGAAGGTTGATTTCCGCTTTTACTTCTATAGGAATAACCAGAGCGTCATTCTGAAAAATAAAATCAACTTCCGCAGTTCCGTCTTTTGCCGACCAATAATAGGGCGTTATTCCAAACTCGCTTGTCAGCTGCTGACAGACAAATTGCTCGGTAAGAGCCCCCTTAAATTCCGTGAAGAGTTTATTCCCTTCAAGAAGAATCTTCGCGCTTAAATCCGTCATACTGCACAGTAAACCTGTGTCTAAAATAAAAATTTTGAACGCTTCCAAATCCTCATACGCTTTTAACGGAATACCCGGCTTATTTACACGGTGAACTTTCATTAAAAGTCCTGCATTTTTGAGCCAGTTGAGCGCGCTCTCATATTCCCGTGCACGGGCGCTTCCCTTGACAACAGAATACAGAAATTTCTTATTTTCTTTCGCAAGCTGACTTGGAACGGAAGTCCATATCTGTTTGATTCTGTTTGCCGTTTCAGATGTCGTATGTTTTGAAATATCGTTCTCATACGTCATAAGCAGTTCTTTTTGAACACGTCTGACTTTGTTAAAATCTTTTGTTTCTATCCATGTAGACACAACCTCAGGCATTCCGCCGATAAAAAAGTAATATTTCAGCAGTTCCTTAAAGTCCTCCGCAAAAGTTTTTAAGAGTTCGACATCCTGTTCCGTATCGTTTATTAAAGCAGCCTGTTGTTCCTTTCCAAGAGCTGTAAGAAATTCCGAAAACGACAAGGGATACAGCTGTAAGAAATTAACTTTTCCGACCGGGAAAGAAATATCTTGATGAACCGCTATGCCAAGGAGCGAGCCTGCACAGACAATGTGATACTCCGGAGCCTGCTCATAGAGGAATTTAAGCGCAATAAGCACTTTTGGTATCTCTTGAATTTCATCAAGGATGATCAGCGTATTTTCCGGTTCAATCTTAAAACCGCACAGCATCTGAAATCCGGTCAAAAGCCGTTCCTTGTTAAACGGTGCATTAAACAGATTTTCCAACGCGGGATTTTCCTGACAGAAAAGATAGGCGGTGTTCTTGTATTCGGTTCTCCCGAATTCCTTCATAATCCACGTTTTGCCTGTCTGCCTTGCTCCCTCCAGAATAAGCGGCTTTCTATGGGGAGAGTTTTTCCATCGCTTAAGCTCATATATTATTTTTCTATACATACGGACATCCTTAGAATCACGAAATCCTGATGATCTTTGACGCAATATATCACGAAATCCTAACGATCTTTAGCATAGTATATCACGAAAAACCGATGAATAAAAGAGGTTTGATACACGAAAACCTAAGGTTGATTTTCAGCCGCTCAAATAGCGCGGCTTAGAATAAAAATTTTTTTTCTTGCGGACTTTTCCTTTTCGTGCTATACTTAATACTATACAGGGTTTACCGCCGAACACCGGTTTTAGTCGGTATTTACCGGTAAATTAGCATAAAAAACTATTCTTTATATAGGGAAGATGCTTGACAAGATGAAGAATTTAGATATAATACCCCCCCCCCCCCATTAATTGATAATTGGCAATTCATAATTATGAATAGAAGTCCTCCATTCCACTTGATAATAAACACATACAACAAAATTCATAATTCTTAATTATGAATTATATGGAGGCACAAAATGAAAAATTCAACTTAAATTCGCTTTATACTTTTACGTACAATTACGATTACCATTATTTCACTTATCGGTTTTATCTGCGCAGCCGTCGGTT
>CAUVKE010000210.1:0-3555 GCA_963552415.1 uncultured Treponema sp. | reverse complement strand
TTAAAAATAAAAAAAAGAGGCTTATTTTGAAAATAGGGATTGATACGCTCGGATGCGATCACGGCAGGTCGGGAATCGGAGCCTATATTCTTTCATTAGTACATAACTTGCCCAAAACCGAGCACAACATTCAGCTTTTCGGACATGAATTGGATAAATATACCTATACGTCGGGCGTTGAAGGGGTCAAATATACCTGCGTTTCCGTCGGAGATTCCGCCTTTGCCGAGCAGACATGGCATCGCCTTTCTTTTAATAACCTTGCGCGTAAGCAGCAATATGACATTGTTTTATTTCCGTCGGGGACAAAACTCTTACCCATGCGTTTTGAGGTTCCTGCGGTACTGGTTATGCAGAATATACTTGGGGATACCTCCCAAGGGTATTTAAAAAACATATCATCATTGGTTTCCAAATTAACGCTCAAATCTATCAAAGGGGTTATCAGTCCCAGTAACTATATCAAGAATAATCTGCTTAAAAACGGCATCGCGGAAGATAAAATACGGGTTATCCATAACGGAATCGATACCGAGCTGTTCCATCCGCATAATCTGCAAGCGCAGGAAGCCCTGATGATTAAACCCTTTGCTATTCGGCGTCCGTATATTATTTATGCCTCGCGGATTATTCATCCTGAAAAACGTCATGTCGAGCTGATTAATGCTTTTTCCCTCTTTAAGCAAAAAACGAAAGCGCCGCATCGGCTGGTAATTGCCGGTGCGGACGGCGAACAGGCGGAACAGGTGCATCAGGCTGTTCTTCGCTCTCCTTTTGCATCGGATATTTTACTCACCGGATATTTCCCGCACGAAAATCTTCCGCTGCTCTATTCTGCAGCAGACTTGTGTGTATTCCCTTCTCCCGTTGAAGGAGTCGGCTTGCCGGTAATCGAAGCGATGGCTTGCGGTATTCCGACAGCCTGTGTCCGTGCAGGCGCGTTGCCGGAAATTGCAGGCGACTGCACTTGTTATTTTGAACCTGATAAGCCGGAAGAGATTGCTGCAGTCATCGGCAGCCTTATCAACGATACCGCAGGTACAAATAAAGAACGACGTCAAAAACTGATTGATGCCGGAATAGAATGGGTAAAGCAATACAGCTGGAAAAAAACAGCCGAAGAAACGCTTGCCTATTTGGAGACTATCAGATAATTGATGAGGGATTCCGCATTATAAAGACCGCATGGCTCTCTCGAACTCTTTTCTTTTGGCGATTTTCCTTGTATAATCAGTGGAGTGAACGGCGGCGTACTCGCAAAAAGCTTAAAAAAACCTCTAAAACTGAGGTTTTTAGAGGTTCCCGTATGAAAATAATGTTGGTCGATGACGATATGGGTGCGATGGGAGATGGGGACGAGTGAAAAAATTTTTAGGAGATTTTCAGAAAAACGGCGCGCTCACATTGATGGCGGCTCCGGCGCTCGTTTTGATGATTTTATTCCGGTATTTGCCGATCGGCGGAATTATATTGGCATTTAAGCGGTTTACTATTCCCAAAGGGATTTTCGGCAGCAGCTGGATCGGTTTTGAAAATTTTAAATTCTTATTTTTAACTAAAGATGCTTTTATTATTACCCGTAACACGCTGTGTTACAACGCCGTTTTTATCGTATTGAATTTGATTTGTGCGGTTGCAATGGCAATCGGCTTAAACGAACTGCCGAAAAAACGGACAGCAAAGGTATATCAAACGATTTTTATGGCGCCGTATTCTTTATCGTGGGTTGCAATCTCTTTTATTGCATTTGCTTTTTTAAATAAAGACGGCGGTTTGCTCAATATGCTAATTCGGCAAACAGGCGGTACGGAAATCAGCTGGTATTCGCAAACAACCTATTGGCCGCTTATTATTGTTATCGCACAGCTGTGGAAAAACCTCGGATACGCTACAGTGATGTACCTCAGCTCGCTGGTAAATATTCCGCAGGAGCTGTACGAAGCGGCGCTGGTAGACGGAGCGACAAAATGGCAGCAAATCCGCACCATCACCCTTCCGGCGCTGCGTCCGATGATGATTATTCTCACCATCATTGCAATCGGCCGGATTTTTTACTCAGACTTCGGCCTTTTTTATCAGCTGCCGCGCAATTCGGGGCCGCTTTTTGATGTTACCAATGTAATCGATACCTATGTGTACCGGACGCTCAAAGATTTAAACGATATAGGCATGGCGGCGGCGGCAAACTTATACCAATCGCTGCTGGGCTTTTTAATGATCATCGGTTCAAATGCGCTTATTAAGAAAATCGATGCAGACAGCGCGCTCTTTTAACCGGAAAGGAACCTGAATTATGAGGCGGACTAAACCGTACAGTATAAATACCATTTCATACACAACGGAATTGATTTTAAACATTGTTTTTTTTGCAATGACGCTTTGCTGTATTTTACCGATAGTCTTAGTGGTTATCGTTTCGTTCAGCAGTCAGCAAAGTATTTTTTTGCGCGGCTATACTTTCTTCCCCGCAGAGTTCAGTACGGAAGCGTATCAGTATTTTTTTAAGCTCGGCGATCAAATTATCCGCTCTTACGGCGTTACGCTCTTTGTCAGCTTATTCGGAACCCTTTTCAGCCTTGCCGTTATGTCCCCGTTCGCTTATGCGCTTTCACGCCCCGATTATGCGTACCGTAAATTCTTTACGATGGCGCTGCTCATTATTATGATGTTTAACGGCGGGATCGTACCCAGTTACATTATCAACACACGGTATTTGCATTTAGGCAATTCCATCGGCGCACTGATTTTTCCTATGGCGCTCAATCCGTTCTATATTATTATCCTGCGCACTTTCTTTAAAACCATTCCTTTTGAAATTATCGAAGCGGCGCGCATAGACGGTACGCCGGAACCGTCAATCTTTACAAAGATTATCCTGCCGCTTTCAAAACCCGCGCTGGCGACAATCGGTATGTTTACCGTTATTGATTATTGGAACGAATGGTTTTTGGGAATGCTCTATATTACGGATATAAAAAAATATCCTGTGCAAACGCTGCTGCAAAGTATGCAGAACAGTTTACGCGCGTTAAGCGAAGCCTCGCTCAATGCGCTTGAGTATCAGGATTTGCTGAAATCGGCTCCGGCGGATAACGGACGGATGGCGCTGACGGTGCTGGTTATTACACCGATTTTGCTTGCGTATCCTTTTTTTCAGCGTTATTTTGTAAAAGGATTGATGGTTGGAAGTGTTAAAGGTTAAACGCGCGGGGCGAATGCCCCCGTTATGGAGAGCCTCTAAAAATGACTCACGTTTTTAGAAGATGCCCTCCGGAATTTTCTCACTGAATGAAGGAGGTTCGCATGAGAAAGTTTTTAAAGGTATGCACGATAAGTGTATGTATTCTTTGTTGCGCAGCTATGCAAGTATGGGCAGGCGGCGGACAAGAAAAAGCGGGCGCAAAAGGCTCGAAAGATGTCGTAACCCTTAAATGGTACATGTCGCTCAATCCGATCGCTCCCGACACGGCGAAAGTGATTGAAAAACTGAACGAGTATACTCGTGAGAAAATCGGCGTACAAATCGATTATCAGGTTATTTCAAACCCCGATTAC
>CAUVKE010000209.1:0-3563 GCA_963552415.1 uncultured Treponema sp. | reverse complement strand
ATGCAAATTAACAATACGGTACAGGATGTCCGCGAAATAACGCAGAAGAATAAGCGGAGTATTGAGAATTTGGCAGCAGAAGTCGGAAAGTTTAAGGTCTAATCTTTTAATCTTTTGTAAATATGCATCCGCCTACGGCGTTGCAAAAATAAAAGAAGAGGCTGTCCAAAAATTGAAGATTTTGGGCAGCCTCGTTCGTAGGTAATTATTTCTTACTTTTTAGCCGGCGGCAATTTTTCGTATGTTACCGCGGGGTCATATAAGCCGCTGCGTTTTTCTCCGCGGAGACTCGGAATTGTCAAGATAATTCCGGGTTCAACCCAGTCGGGGTTATTGGGATCAGGCAGCTTATCTTTATTCGCTTCATACAGCTTCCGCCACAGATATGGATTGTCATAAATCGCCTTATCCTTTGCAATATTCCAGAGGCAATCCCGTTCGCCGCGCCATGTACGGATACGGTATTGATCCGGCAGGGTTGCAAATGAAGATTCATCGCCTGTAACAACGGCAAGCGCATCCAAAACTTTTTTCGCACAGACAACTGCAACGTCAAAATCTTTATTTTCAAATGCGGTATTTCCCGCCTGTAAAGCCTCGGTCGCCGTTTCAAAGGCTTCCGGATGCTTTTCTTCGGCTTTGTTGTTTTTTGCCCATGTATAACGGGTACGTGCTTTATTCATCGCCTGTTCCGCTTCGATACGGGCAAGCATATATTGAATATAATCGGCTGATTTTTGTGCATTCTCTTCGGCAAGCCGGGAATACTCTATAGAAGCGTCATAATCACCTTCATTATATGCCCGCTGCGCCAATTCGGAATAAGCGCGGCTTTTTCGCTGATATTCGTTATTATCATATGATATGGCAAACAAAAATGCCGTCCCTACTAAAAAGAATACGATACAGAAAATAGATGTTTTTTTCATGGGTTACCTCCCGTTACCGGATGACTGTGTCTCTTCGGTATTTGTAGAATGCTGTAATTCGTCAAGGTTAACCGGTTCTTCTGAAAAACCTTCAGCATTTTCCGGCAGGGGCGCCTCACGATCAGCATCTTTTGCAAGCTTACTGCTGGCTTCCTGACGTGCCTTTGCACGTTCCATCGCCTCGGTTGCCCGCGCCTGTTTAACCTTTACCTTTTCATAGATATCGTTAAACTCATCGGCAGCCGTCATATACCCCGTATATGCCTGCTCATATTTCTTATTTCCTGCGGCAATACCGGCATAGCGGTAGCGGCTTACCGTTTTTTCGTAGGCGTCTTTCATAGCTGCAGCTGCTTTAATCGAGTCACAGCGTTCACGTGCTTCGTCTGCCTTTTTCTTCGCATCCGCTACCATTGAAGCAAAACCGGCGTTTGCAACCGATTCATAGTAATTCAGCGCCTGCTCGGAAGTTTTAAAAGCTCCGTCGGTATCGGATTCATAAAGACCGGTTATTTTGGCGGCCAGTTCCTCACCCTTCCGATAACTTTCGGCATCATACGATGATAAATTATGTTTATCGATTTTTGCTTTAAGATCGGCAATCCGCATTTGGTTTATTAACGTGCGATATTTCGTAATAGCCTTTTGAGCTTTTCCCTGCGCCGAGTCAAAATTATTTGCGTCATAGTCCTTTTTTGCTTCGGCAGCAGTATCATCAGCCGACTTAAATTGAGCGGGATAAGCAGTATCTGCTTTTACTTTAACCGCCTCGGCACGAACCTTTGCCACCTCATCAAATAATTGAGCGGTTTTTTCCTGCTCTTCATTTTTTTCCGGTTCAGCAGGTTTTACCGGCTCCGGCTTGGACTCGGGCTTAGGTTCGGGCTTCGATTTACAGGAGCCAAAACCGAACAACAGAACGGAAACACAGAGAATATAAAACAATGTTTTCAACGTTTTATTCATTACAACCTCCATTTCTAAACGGATATTAGTACATCTAAAAACTCATAAGCGTTTAAAGAAATCTGTCTCGTGCGAAAGTCTTTTCGCACAGCAAACAAGTTACTATAGAATTCAATCATGTTCAAGACGTTGGCAATCGGGGCAAAGCCCGAAAAAATCAAACCGGTGTGAATCAATACGATAACCGCTGATATCCGCAGCCTTTTGGTCGCACTGCTCATCTGACGGCATAAAAGCATCTTCTACCTTGCCGCATCGAGTACAGATGACGTGATTGTGGACGCTCATATCCGCATCAAAATGAGCAAATGTACCGTCAACATTGATAACCTTAATTCGTTTTTGTTCTGCAAGAATATTTAAGTTGCGATACACGGTTCCCTGACTAAGGTGAGGAAAATCTTTCCTGAGCTTATCATACAGCCATGCTGCCGTAGGATGCGTACGCGTAGAACATAAAAGGTTAAACAATGCCTCCCGCTGTTTTGAATGCTTATATGACACAGCTTTTTTCATACTAAATAGAAATCCTCCTTGTATTAGAGCGTAATTGCTAATTCATAATCAATACTACAATTTTAGAAGCGGCACTGTCAAGATTTATATTCGGTGTACTATTTTGATGCAAACTTATAAACTATGAAAGCAAGCTCGACAGGATAACCGTATCGGCACTATTTTGACCGCTTGCGGGAGCGGCCGTTTACCGGTAATATATCGGAGAAGTTGGGGATGTCTCAAAAGTTGGTTACTTTTTCGACAGCCCCCTGTTTGCGGCAGCGAGGAGACAATTATGGACATTAACAGAGATACGGCAGTAGCGTTGCTCAATCAATATGTTACGACCGAGCATATCATAGCGCATTCATTTGCTGTCGAAGCCGTCATGCGTGCGCTTGCAAAGCGGCTTTCTTCGGCGGAGGAAGAACTGTGGGGAATTACCGGCCTGCTCCACGACTTGGATATAGATGTTTCCAACTGGCAGGAACATCCTGAACGGCACGGCCCCGTAACTGTTGAGCTTTTGAAAGAGCGTAATTTCGGCTGCGAAGAGATGTACAATGCTATTATCGCTCACAATCCCGATACGGGCGTCATACCTCAAACGCTTTTTGAAAAAGCGCTTTATGCGGCCGACCCGATTACCGGCTTTATCACTGCTATTGCGCTCATTTATCCCGATAAGAAAATTACGAGTGTTAAGGTTAAATCCATTGTCAAGAGAATGAAAGAACTCAGATTTGCCGCCGGTGCCGATAGAGCTGCAATGATGTCAATAGAAAATATCGGGATACCGTTTCCGGAATTTGCGGAATTATCTCTTGCCGCAATGTGCAGTATTGCCGATAGGCTTGGGCTTTAGTGCAGTCATTGTGATTACATTAAAGTGTTTCAATTACCGAGGTGTTCAGGCTTCAGTATAACGGAACGATATGGCTAAGTTTAAACGGCTGTCTAAATCTTCCCGTATGGCGGAGATACAAGAAGCTGCAAAAAAAGTATTTTTAGAAAAAGGCTTCCGCTATACAACGATGGAAGATGTGGTAAAACATACGACGCTTTCAAAGGGCGGCGTATATCAGTATTATAAAACAACGAAGGCGATCCTGTTCGATATTATGCAAAGCGGGAATTATTTCAGGTATGAACGAACTGAAAAAATTGTGC
>CAUVKE010000208.1:0-3566 GCA_963552415.1 uncultured Treponema sp. | reverse complement strand
TTTCCTGTGCGGTCTACTTCAACGATCGTATTATCCGCCGCCTTAAACCGCCCTTTATAATTCACTGCAGAATAAGAATACAGCCGATTGTGCAAGGTTAAAATATCGCTTTTATTAAATGCGATATAAGCATAGTTTTCGTGTATCATATCCAAAACATACCGGTAGCCCGCTATTTCTTCTTCGTTTCGGTTTTTGGGTTCGGTCTTTTTTTTCATTAATTCCTGCAAGCGGGCATCGTTGGTATAAATGCCTTCGATGGCATTGGAAGATTTAGCGCTCTGTATTTTTGCAACATCGATCATTCCTTCCAGAATATCCGGATAGTTTTCCACATAGAACGTTTGCCGCCCTTTGTACTCATGAACCTGCGCAATCGTATGGTACATACTTACCGGTAAGGATAATTCCATCAATGAGGTATAATCGAATTTTCTCATACTAAAACCTCTTATCACCGCCATTTTAGCTGTTTTGGCGTAGATAAGTCAATAATGGCGAGATAAATCACCGCCATTTTAGCTGTTTTGGCGTAGATAAGTTAATAATTGCGAGATAAATCGCCGCCATTATTTCGAATGTGGCGGTGATAAAATTCCCAGCGGCGAGAAAATTGCAACAGGTGTAATTTCGCCCTTTTATAATTCGATTAGCCGTGCTATACTTTTTGAAGGGGGTATTACCGTGCAAATATTAATGATAACAAGTGAAGCCGCACCTTTTGCAAAAACAGGCGGTTTAGCCGATGTCGTTTCCGCTTTATCATACTCATTAAAAAAGCTCGGGCATGATGTTAGAATCGTTATGCCGCGTTACTATAGAATTGATAAAAAAGATTTAACACCTATTCCCGGCGCGATGGGTATTTCCATCGGCGATAGAGAATATTGGACGGAAGTGTTTGAATCGACACTTCCCAATTCCGACATACCGGTGTATTTTATCGATCACGAAGAAAGTTTCGGCCGTGATGGATTGTACGGTTCCCTCTTTGAACCCGATTTTAATGACAACCCCAAACGATTTTCGATATTGAGCCATGCAGCCTTCCAACTTTGCAGAAAGCAGCATTGGATTCCGAATTTGATGCACGCGCATGATTGGCAGACGGCGCTGGTGCCCGTGCTGTTAAAATTCAACACACAGTATCGTGATTTTCAAGAAACAGCAAGTGTTTTTACCGTACATAATATCGGCTATCAAGGAATTTATAATAAAGCAAGCTATGTAGATACGGGACTTGATTGGGGATATTTTTATTCGGCGGGTTTTGAGGATTGGGATAAAATGAATTTCTTAAAAGCCGGTTTGTTGTCTGCCGACCGGCTGACAGCCGTTTCGCCGACTTACGCAAAAGAAATACAGAGCGCTGAATACGGTTTTAGAATGGACGGTATTCTCCGCTTCCGCAAGGACGCTTTAACCGGTATCTTAAACGGCGTTGATACTTCTATCTGGAATCCTAAAACGGATAAACAGATCCCCTTCAATTATACCGCCCGTTCTCTTGTAAAAAAAGCGAAGAATAAAGAAGCTTTGCAAAAGTATATGGGACTTCCGCAAGATGAAAAAGTTCCGGTATTCGGTATGATAACACGGCTGACCGATCAAAAGGGAATTGCGGAATTATTCGGGCCGTCTTACGGCGCCGCATTCAAAATATGTACCGATATCAATTTACAACTGATTGTACTGGGCACCGGTGCTCGATGGTGCGAAGATGAATTATTGGCGCTTTCAAAGCGGCTGCCGAACTTGCGTGTGTATGTCGGGTATGATGAAGAACTCAGTCATTTAATAGAAGCGGGCAGCGATTTCTTTTTGATGCCGTCTCGATATGAACCGTGCGGACTCAATCAAATGTATTCGCTGCTATACGGAACATTACCGGTTGTCCGCAATACCGGTGGACTTGCAGACACGGTAGAAAACTATGATGAGCAAACGGGAGACGGTACCGGTTTTGTGTTGAATCTGCTTACGCCGGAAAGCATTTATAATACCGTTAATTGGGCGGTAAATGCGTGGTTTAAGAACCCCGAACACATCGTTAAAATGCGCAAGCGCGGAATGGCAAAAGATTTTACATGGGATACGTCCGCAAAGCAGTATCTTACAGTGTATCAAGAGGCTGTCGGAAATAAAGTGTTTAAGCATTAAGATTATTTTGAATATTAATACGGATAGGCTTTAAATAATGAAAAAGACGAATGCAATGCGCATTTTGGAGGCGGCGGGTGTTCCCTATAGCAGCGTCGAATATGCGTGGGATGAGGCACATTTGGATGCGGTATCCGCTGCACAAAAATTGAGCATTGAACCCGATATGCTTTTTAAAACGATTGTGATGATAAGCGAGGATAATGACGTTTTTGTCTTTTGCGTACCGGCGCCTTCGGAAGTCAGTTTGAAAAAGGTACGGAATATAACCGGTAAAAAGATAACGCCGCTTAAACTTGAGGCATTGCAAAAAACAACGGGCTACATCCGCGGCGGCTGTTCCCCGCTCGGCATGAAAAAGCATTTCCCTACTTTTATCGATGAAACCGCACAGCTGTATGACCGTATCTATGTGAGTGCCGGGGAACGGGGGCATATGCTGTGCATTACCCCTGCAGATTTGCAAGAAATCTGCGCCGCCGCTTTTTGCGACATCGCCGAGCCGTAAACAGGGCAATTATATCAATGGTACGAAAAATCGCTGTCGCCGATAAACTCCCGTAAGATGGATTGCCCGTGTACAAAGGACGGAGAGACCGAAAGGAAGTTGTTCAGGAAGATGAGCAGCCGAGATGCTTCGCTGTATGCCGGATCGGTGGGTTTTACCGCACGGAGTAGCGGCTCCGCATAAATTTTCAGTACCGAAAGTTCATAATCGAGCGCCGTATTAAAGATAACGTCGGCGGTATTTTGATACGGAAAGATATGCTTTGCCTCTCCCGCCCGCACATTCGACCACATACCGATGGTAATCGACGCGGAACTTCCCCGGAACTGAGCATCGCGCACGATACGCCGCAAGAGCCGGTTATCCGAAGTCGGTATCCGGTTGTGATCATCTAAGGTCAGCTGTGTTAATGCCGAAAGATATATCTTAAATTTAAGCGAAGCGTCTATCTGCGGGGTTAAGTTGTCGTTTAACCCGTGTATTCCTTCCAAGATGAGAATGGAGCGGCTGTTAAGACGAAGTTTTTTTCCGGTATAAAACCGCTCGCCTGTTTTGAAATTATAAGACGGCAGATCGACCTCTTCACCGGCAAACAGTTTGAGCAGCAGCTCGTTTAAAAGCGGAACATCCAAAGATTCAAGACATTCAAAGTCCAGTTTCCCATCCTTATCGCGCGGTGTCTTATCTCTGCCGACATAATAATCATCGAGACTGATAACATACGGTTCGTATCCTACGACGCGCAGCTGCATCGAAAGTTTTTTTGCAGATGTCGTTTTTCCTGAACTGGACGGTCCCGCAATCAGAATCACTTTGACGTTTCCTCTGTCTCTAATTTGCTCGGCAATATGCGCCAGTTTATTATTCTGCAAGGTTTCCGTAATTTCAATAAAGTCTT
>CAUVKE010000207.1:0-3585 GCA_963552415.1 uncultured Treponema sp. | reverse complement strand
TTGTATGAACAAATACAATACAATGTACAACAATACGGGCTTCGATCCGCCCCGTCTTTATTCCGGGGGGTTAATGCTCACAGGCCGCATGGGGGGGGGGGGGCTTTATGCAGATGCCTATAAAATCACATCCATCGCTGTACTAATGTCATGATTGTGTCTTTTGCCTTTTCTTTTTCGTCATTCGTATCTAAGAATAATGAAGCCGGACTGATGTTTAATGCCTGGCATATTTTTAAAAGCGTATCCAAACTCGGTGTCCGTTTTCCTGTTTCAACATAGTTAATCATATTTTGTGAAATATTTGCTCTCAAAGCCAATTCAAGTTGCGACAAACCTTGCTTTTCCCGCTCTTTTCGTAAATTGAGAATAACCTTTTGCTGTTGTTCCAGAAGCACACTCATTTATTCAATTTTAATAAAATATAGTATTGCAGCAATGCTATATCGTGTGCTATAATTATAAATATAGTGTTGTTTAAAAGAGGAGGCGTCTCTATGACAGATGACAAGAAAGTATTTGGGAAAGGATTTGATGTTGAAATCACATCGTTTAAGGAACTAAGAGCACAAGCAGAAGCATTTGATTTTAACTTTTACCGAAAACGAATGATAGGAAATCTTCCCAAATCCATACATCAAACCTGTGTTTCTCTCCATGAAGGTATGGTTAGATTTATTGGAGGGAAAAGTCTTTTTATCGGCAAGGGTAAAATCACCTTTGATAAAACAATGGATATTTCGTCTATTACCAGTGTCGGTATGAAAAAAAATTGGGATATATGGGATTTAATATTAGGATGTATATTCATCTTTTTGTCGATTTTATTATTGTTGAATAGCGAGTTCATTCCCGGACTAATTACTCTTGCTATCGGTAGTATAGAACTTTATACTGCACGGGGGATGGAGTTATTTTTTCATTTTACTACAGATGAAATTATTTCTTTTCAAACATGGAATCAGGGGGAAGAACAAGAACTGATACAGATGCTACGACAGATAAATCCGCATATTGAAGAAAGTTCGAACAGTAAGAATAGCAACTTTGAAATACCTGCTTTTGTTAAAACGCCTGATTTTTGGAAAAATAATATTATTGCAATAATCATGGCACTACTTGTTCACGGGATTATGATCAAAGAGGTAATTGAGAAAAACGGAAATATGATGGTTGTTCTAGTCTTGATCATTATAACACCTATACCATTGTTTACTTCTATTGGAGGATGGAAAATCGGTCAAAAATTTAAGGAGGCATTTGCGCCAGACGGTTTAATTTACTCAAAAACGTCTACATTAATAAAGTGGAAACTTTTCTGGCGATTCGGACCGCAAGTAATCGGTTCTTTTCTTGGTGCTGTTTTACCGCCAGCTTTATTATTGGTTCTTTTCGGTATACAATTGTGAGCCTTTTATGAGAAAATATATCGCATTTCTTATAGCAATCATTGCTATCATTACTGTATATAACAGAGTCAATAAGAAACCGGATTATGATGCAATTTTAGATGAAGTAGAAGTCATTTTCCATGAACTTGCAGAAGCATATCAAGAACAAAATCCGGGAAAGATAATGAAGGCACAGCAAAAACTTGATTCTTTTACTGAAAAATATCAGGCAATAGATGAAACACAAATGACTGCTGCACAGATTAACCGTTCATTGAAAATAACGGCAGAATTATACGAAAAACTTGGTATAGCTGACGCAGCAGAAGTAAGAAAATTATTTAACAATAATCCGTAACTGGAATGGACATGATACCGTCTGCGTTATACAATACAGCATATCGAACAGTAAAAAAACAAGTGATATAAATATGACAGGAGTCCACTATGAAAAAAACAATCGCGTTTATTCTTTCACTTTTTATTGCAAGCAGCAGTTTTACGGCGGACAAAAATACTGTTTCTTCACAAGAAAAAGCCTTTGCGCTTGCAAAAGAGCCGCCGCATAGTTCTTTTAAATACGAACTGACGGATGATCTTGAAGGAGTGCGGATTACGGAATATCATGGCGATGATATCCATATCCTCATTCCGGAAAAAATCGAAGAGATGCCTGTGAGGGAATTAGGAGGCTCCTTATTCAGCAGAAAAGATAATATTGAAACCGTTATGATTCCCGATACGGTACAATCAATAGGAGATAGACTTTTTGATGGCTGTAGCCGTCTTAAAAATGTCCGCCTTTCAACAGCAATAACCGATATACCGAGATACACATTTTCCGAGTGTAAATCATTGGAGTCATTTATCATTCCTACACATATTACCAATATTGAAGAACAGGCATTTTCAAACAGCGGTCTTAAGTCTATAAACATTCCAGATATGGTTACGTTTCTTTCAGCAAAAGAATACTCCTCTAGCACGAAAAAAACGGAAGTATCCGGCAATATTTTTTGGGGTTGTAAAAACTTAGAAACTGTCCGGTTACCGGCCTCAATGACCACGATCGGCAGTGGTATGTTTTCCGGCTGCGAATCACTGCGTAGTATCACACTGCCTGAAGGGATAACTGAAATAGGGGAAAGTGCATTTGCGGGATGTTCATCTCTTACCGAATTGACCATTCCTGATAGCGTTACTGCAATTCGTAAAGGCGCGTTTGATAATATCGAGGTGAAGTCACTGGTTATCCCCGATTCCGTTACCACGCTTGAATGTTCGTTCGGTTTATGCAGCAAGCTCGAATACCTTCATCTATCGAATGCTTTGACAGAGATTAGTAATCAACTGCTAGTATACACCGACATCTATCCCGGCATATATCATAGAAAAAAACGACCTCCATTAAAAGCAGTAAATTTACCCGCTTCATTGAAAAAACTCGATACTGAAGCGTTTGCTGATTTGGAAGCATTACAAGAATTGACTATCCCTGACTCGATTACAAAATTGGAATTTTCTACTATTTATTATGATGATACTTATACATTCAAAGGGACTCCACTTCCGCTCATTACACAAAAACGGCTTAAACAATTAGGCTATCCCGGAAAGTTTTAAGATAAACTACACAATGGGAAAATCACGGTAAAAAATAGATTTCTTTTGATGATCCGGCATTATTAAAAAAATGCCGGATCGCTCTGCCATAGTAGGAGACAAGAAGATTTAGACGGAATTGACATTCGGCAAAGTTTGATCTGTACTGCTCATGTGTTTCTATACTTTACTGTGCATACAAAATAATGCACAGTAAAATCGATACGTACTATCGTAACTATGACGCTCAAAGGATTCAATCAAGGTTTTCTCACCAGTATCATTCCCCCTATTACCCTCTGCGTTCTTAGTGGTTTATAATTTAACCGCAAGCACGTCCGGATGCTCGGTAAAAAACTTAATTAGTTCCTGTACCTTAATCCGCTGCTCCATCTCCCGCGCCGCTTTGTTCGTAAAAGTCAACGCCAAAATCTGCGACTGAGGAATCCCGCTTTCCAGCATGTGCGCAATCCTAAACGTAATCACGCACGTCTGTCAGTACTGCCATCCGTGGCGGTAGAGAAACGGCGGGTATTAAACTCTCCGCACGAATAAAATTACAATGCTATTTGCAGCCTTTGTTTTAATGCGT
>CAUVKE010000206.1:0-3597 GCA_963552415.1 uncultured Treponema sp. | reverse complement strand
GCCGTTATCGGCTGCCCTTCGCTGTCTTTTTGCGCTTGGGAAAAATTGACGACTATAGCGCCGTCTACTTCCGGCGCTTGGAACCATGCCCGACCGAGCGCAATACAACATTCCGTATTTTCTTCTTCGCTGTTGTGTTCCTGCGGGATGATCTCTTCGATAAGGACGTCCGTTTCCAGTCCGCAAAAGGCGGCGAGTTTTTGTTTGGTAATCTTTAATTGCAGTTCGTTGAGGGCTGTCTTGCGTTGTTCGGCAATTTTTGCCGGTACCTGTTTTTTCATATCGGCAGCCTTAGTTCCTTCTTCCTGTGAATAGGCGAATGCGCCTGACCAGAGGCTCTGTGCTGCTTGCAAAAAGGCTGCCGTCCGCTCAAAATCAGCTTGAGTTTCTCCCGGAAAGCCGGTTAAAAAGGTGGTACGGATGACCGCCTCCCCGTAGGGGCTTTTCGCGGTGCGAAAAGCTGCGCGGATATTTTCTATCAACTTGAGATAGGTCTCGGCAGAACCGCAACGGTTCATCGCGCGGATGATCGGATCTGAGCCGGACTGAAAGGGAATATCAAAGTAGGGGAGGAAGCGGGTGTCGGCGGTCATAATCGGCAAGATATCCGGCGGAAAATGATCGGGATGGATGTAGAGCAGCCGGACGCTGAATTTACCTTCAATACCGGAAATCGCGCGTAAAAGCTGCGCCAATCCCGAAAGTTCCTGTTTTGGTTGAGTCGGTAATGCGGGTAAGTTATTGTTAAGCCGCTTACTGAGTTTGTCTAGAGACGGTACGGCTTCATACACTGCAAGGTCTTGCCCGATAAGGTTGAACTCTTTATAGCCGTGCCGCACGAAGTCCCGTATTTCGCTGATGATACTGTCGATCGGCCGGCTTCTCACTGAGCCGCGTATCAACGGTATCGCACAAAAGGAACAGCAATTATCACAGCCTTCGGTAATTTTGATGAAGGCGGAACGGGGAAAGTTGAGTAGTTCGGGACGTGTTCCGCAGCACACACCTTCTTGCGCCGGCTTTAGGAATGGACGGCTGTGTTCAGTGTTTTGTACTGCGGAAAGATACTCGACAGGAGCAGTTTCTGCAATAGTCTTTTTCTTACTGTCGGATACCAGCGTGTGCCCTTTTGTCAACCATGACTGTTCAGACTGGAGTTCGAGCTGAGCTGGAAAGAGCCGATCGATAAGTATGGGAAGCTGCGATAAGTCCCCGTTGCCGAAAAAGGCATCGGCTTCTTCAAAGTCGGTTTTAAAGATATCCCCATACCGTTCCGCCAAGCAGCCTGCCAGTAGAATTTTTGCTTGAGGGTAGGCTGTCCGAGCGGTGATAACGGCTTCAATCGATTCCCTCTTTGCAGGCTCGATAAAGCCGCACGAATTGACAATGATGAGAGCGGCGTTTTCCGGTTCGGTAGTTTTTTGCCACCCCTTATCGGTTAAAATACCGATAAGCAGCTCTCCGTCTACTTGATTTTTAGCACATCCATGCTGATCAAGAAAGAAACGCTTAGTCAACTTCCATTACCACAAATTTATAGCGGCCCGCTTCATCATCCTTGATCCATTTTAAATCCTTAACGATGACTTCACCCGGGCGACTGACCTCTATATCGATAGTTTTTCCGCCTGCAATAATTTGCATCTTAACGGCGTTTCCATTTGATGCCCAGATACGGATACCGTTATTTGCCTGAACTGTTAGCTGTTCCGATTTTTGGTAGTACCGCTCGTCTCGATTGGTTTTATCCTGTTCGTAGCGGAAGAGACAATAGCTTCGGAATGTTGCATTTAAGGTTACCGGATATGCGGAGCCGGCATCGAACAGTACCTTGTACTTTGCAGATTCGGGCTGAGCTGCCTGATCGGGGATTTTTATTGTGGACGCTTCTGCAGAAACCGGGTCAGAAAAACCTGTGGTAAGTATTTCCACCAATACGCCCTTCGATTCATCGGATGTATCGATATCTTCAACGGAAATTTTTATATCGGCGGTAACATCGCCGTTCAGATCCAGAACAAGGCTCTGACCTAATGCAATGATTTGTGTTCCGATATCCGTTGCAAGATACAGTTCAGGCGCTGTTTTTTCAACCTTGATTTGATAATCTTTTCCATTAACGGGGAGCGTAATAGTGTCTCCTTGGAATAGCCGTTTTTCAAAGATCTCTTCGGAAAGAGTATAGGAAGCCATCTCTTTTTTTTCTATGACTTTGGTTTGTCCGGTTGGTTTTACCGGTCTGTTGTTTATTGCCGTACCGATTTTTGCAAATGTTATCTTACCGATAAAAAACAACGCTATTAAAAGAAGTACTACACCAGCTCCGATAAATACACCGCGGGGAATAGCAAGCTGTTTTTGAGGAATAAGTGTTTCCGGCGGCACGGCTGTTTCTTGTATTTTTGTCTGTTTATACAATGTGATACATTCATTTGGGTTTAATCCCAAATATTCTGCATAATTTCGTAAGAACCCGACAACATAAGGTTCGCCGGGAAAGACCTCATACATACCGGTTTCAAGCGCCTCTAAATAGCGGCGGGCAATATTTGTTTCCCGTGAAGCTTGCTCAAGGCTTATCTGTTTTTCGTTGCGTGCTTTTTCTAATACATTGCCTATGTCCTGCATCTATTCCTTCCGTTATTCTTCAAATAAAAAATTGTTCAGCATATCCGCATTGGGCGGTATATCATATAAAAATCGGGAATCCGGAATCCCCGTATTTAATCGGTAATATGAAAAGTCAAATGTGATCTTACTGCCGGAAATCGGCCATGCTTCAATCCGTCTAATCAGCTTTGTTTCAGGAGATACAAGTAACCGGATATTCCTAAAAGTTTCCGAAGCGGAACGTCTATTCAGAGTAAGTACTACGACCTGTTCTGATGATCCTTCTTCCAGCGGTTGAGGTTCTGCCCCCGTCTCGTATGCAATTGTGTATGAGCGTTTCAGTAATGATAGACCTTGGGGAGTCGCAAGGTTGGCGGTACCGGAAGAGGGATCTTTTTCTATCGTTTGATTTAACACCATTCGGTATGAAGGAACATAAATGGTCAATGTGTCGCCGGTAAAAAGGATCACCTGCTCATTCGGTTTAGTAAAATCGATACGCAGTCGATTAGACCGTTTAAAGTATACCGTCGCTTCCATTGTCTGCACCTTTGAACCCGACCCTGTTAAAACGGTAAGATTGGCAGTATAATCGGAAAGTGCCGCGTATTGCTCAGACATTCCGGTGAAAAATACGCTTGCGGTTGTAATGGATTGACAAAATGCTGTTATATAAAAGCCGAATGCAACGACGGCAAAAACGATCGTTTTTTTCATTCGCTTAGTAAAGCAGAAATGAACGATAAAGTCAATATTTGCAGACACCTCTAAAAAACCTCAAGTTTTTAGAGGTTCCTACTATACAAGAATCGAGCAGTACGACAATTTGCGTGGAAAGTTCATGGAGTAAATATAGCAAGATTTTCACTCTCTGGTAAATGTCCTTTTGTATATGTTCTTTTGGAAATAAACGGACGCATCTACTGCGTCGCATCGGGGCTGTCCAAAAACTTCAGTTTTTGGACAGTTTCCTTAGATTTAGATGCG
>CAUVKE010000205.1:0-3619 GCA_963552415.1 uncultured Treponema sp. | reverse complement strand
AACCTGCGACCCACAGATTAAGAGTCTGTTGCTCTACCAGCTGAGCTAATGGCCCATTGCTTAAATGTCTTAGCAAGACTGAACGAGTATTCCATAATTTCAAAAGAAAGTCAAGCCCTCGCCTTTAGCTCGTGCAAAACGCATCAGCCCTCCTAATAAACAGATTTTTTTATACCTTGCATTTAGCCTTGAATTGGTGTATATTTCGATGGTTTATGTCATCAGCTTTATGCGGAATGGAGCCTGTTTCGGCGGCACAGAAAGCGACGGCGGTTATTTAATATAGTGCGGCATACTGCATATCTAAAATTATTAAAATGAAAAGCGGTTATGTTGATGGGTGCGGTGTGTCCTCATCTTATTTCGGAGGAGTCAGTTGTGATTTCAAAAAAAGTTATTGATTGTAGTATGCGTTGTGTGTCGATTGGGATTGCTGTTACTATCTTTATTCTTTCTGCGCAGTCGAAGCTGCCTATGCCTACATCCGTTTCTTTCTTTGGATTGGATAAGCTTTTGCATGCGTGTGCTTTCGGGAGCCTTGCTTTTGCGCTTTCTTACTGGTTTTCCACCGATGCGTGGCTTGCAAAACCGTTTAAATATTTCACGGTTGTGTGCCTTATTACTGTCTGTTACGGTATCTCTGATGAAATACATCAAATCTTTGTTCCCGGGCGCGATGCTTCCATATATGATTGGTTTGCCGACTGTTCCGGAGCTGTCTTAGCGGTGCTTTTGCGGATAAGTGTTGTGAAGGTTCGAGTAAGGCAGTGAGTGTGTTTAGAAGAATGCTGGCTGGAAACGAAATCATAGAAAAACTTACTATCTGTTTTGACACCAAGCCTGAAATTATCCTTGCGATGTTGTACGGTTCATGCGCTCGAAGAACCGAAACTGAAACAAGCGATGTTGATATCGCCGTGGCGATGCCGGAGGCCTTAACCCTTGATGACCGGTTATCTTTACAGCTGGAGCTTTCTCTGCTTTTGAAACGGGAAATTGATCTGGTTGATATACGGAAGATAGCGGGGCTGCTTCATTATAAGGTGTTTACGGAAGGCATTTGTGTAAAAAAGACCCAGCCGGAAGGAAGCGCTTTGCTGCATAGGCATACTATGACTGCCCTTTATTGGCACGAAGATTATTATCCTATCTATAAGCGCGGACAGCAGTATATTCTGGAGTATGCTTTTAAGAGATAAGGCTGCTTTTGCCGTTTAAAATACTGCGAGTCGATGGTAAATACCGAATATGAGTCGAATATGAGTATTGATAAAAAAGTAATCGAAGAAAAACTGATATCGCTGAACCGGTGTTTGGATCGCATAAAATTGCATACTCCTGCAACCGTTGAAGCTCTACAAACCGATTTTGATGCTCAGGATATTATCAGCTTGAATCTACAGCGTGCGGTACAAATTTCAGTTGATATTGCCGCTCATATTTTGGCTGAACAATTGCATGAACAAACATCGACAATGGCTGAAACTTTTTTAGCGCTTTCTCGACACGGATTGCTTGATAGTCAGCTTGCTTCGCGTTTAGCAAAAGCAGTCGGTTTTCGGAATATCGCTGTACACGAGTATGATATGCTTGATATGAATATACTATATTCAATTATTACGAAAGAGATCGGTTGTTTTGACGAGTTTGCCGCTGTTGTTTTGAGAATAGGGAACCTCTAAAACTTCAGTTTTTAGAAGTCTTCCTTAGTAAGTTGAGAATGACGAATATGAGGCTTGATACAAGCTTGAATGTTTTATGAGGAATGTAATCATGGAAAAAACAGTATATTTAGGAATTACCGGAGATATTATTCATCCCGGTATTATCAATATTATTATGGAAGGTGCAAAATACGGTTGCCTCACCGTTGGGTTGTTGACAGATAGTGCGATCGTTTCGCATAAAAGATTACCTTATTTAACCTATGAGCAGCGCAAGCAAGTAATAGAAAATATAAAAGGCGTCAGTAAAGTTATTCCGCAAGAAGAATGGTCGTATGTTCCAAATCTAAAAAAATTAAAACCGGATTTTATTATTCACGGTGATGATTGGCGAACCGGTTCTCTTAGTAAAATTAGAGATGAAGTCATCGCAGTGATGGAATCGTGGGGCGGTCAGATTATTGAAATTCCGTATACAAAAGGAATTAATTCAACTGCCCTGGTCTCTAATATGCATGGTATCGGAACAACGCCTGAAATTAGAATGAAGACGTTACGGAGGCTCATTGAATCAAAACCGATTGTGCGGATTATGGAGGCTCATTCAGGTTTGTCGGGGCTGATTATCGAAAATCTTGAACTTGAAAAAGAAGACGGTGTCCATCGTTACGATGGAATGTGGTCTTCAAGTCTTACCGATTCTACCAGTAAAGGCAAGCCCGATATTGAAGCTGTCGATCTTACAACTCGACTCCAGAGTCTCACTGATATTCTTGAATGTACGACCAAGCCGATCATTTATGACGGGGATACGGGGGGGAAGCCTGAACACTTCGTGTTTACTGTCCGGACTTTAGAACGGAACGGTATTTCGGCTATTATAATAGAAGATAAAGTCGGTTTGAAAAAAAATAGCTTATTCGGCACAGAGGCAAGGCAGGAGTTAGCACCGGTCGAAGATTTTTGTCATAAGATTTCGGAAGGGAAAAAAGCACAAGTTACCAAAGATTTTATGATTATTGCTCGCCTTGAATCTCTTATTGCCGGTCATTCTGTGGATGAGGCTTTGGAGCGTGCCTTTGCGTATGTAAAGGCCGGTGCTGATGGTGTTATGATTCACAGTAAAGAAAAAGACGGTAAAGATATCAAGGAATTTTGTGAACGCTTTAGAAAAATGTATGAAAAAGTTCCGATCGTGTTAGTTCCCACTACCTATAATCAATTTACGGAAACTGAATTAGCCGGCTGGGGAG
The DNA here is from genome assembly GCA_963552415.1 of uncultured Treponema sp. Taxonomy (GTDB): domain Bacteria; phylum Spirochaetota; class Spirochaetia; order Treponematales; family Treponemataceae; genus Treponema. The sequence continues at coordinate 702 of CAUVKE010000205.1, read as the reverse complement.
CAAATATTATTATCTATGCTAACCACATGCTGCGGGCATCATATCCTGCAATGTATAAAGTCGCAAAGACTATTCTGGAAGCTGAACGTTCTTTGGAAGTGAATGATATGTGTCTTTCAATAAAAAATATTTTGGAATTAATTCCGGGGACTAAATAAATGATACGCCCTCAATTTTTTTATGAGTTGTTACAGACAAATGGTACCGATTTTTTTACCGGAGTGCCTGATTCTTTATTAAAAAATTTCTGTGCATATATAACGGATACGGCAGATAAAACGCATCACATTATTGCAGCAAATGAAGGCTGTGCTGTCGGACTCGCAGCGGGGCACTATTTTGCAACCAAGACTATTCCACTTGTGTATATGCAGAATTCCGGATTGGGTAATACGGTTAACCCGCTCCTTTCACTTGCAGATAAGGCAGTATATTCGGTTCCGCTTTTGCTGGTAATCGGATGGCGGGGGGAGCCCGGTGTACATGATGAACCGCAGCATATAACGCAGGGAAAAGTAACTTGTGCACTTCTTGATGCAATGGAAATCCCGTATGCAATTTTGGAAACCGATGAGGAAAAGGCAGCCGTTCAAATTATACATGCCTATAAAATGATCAAAGAGAGAAATGCTCCGTTTGCACTTGTAGTGCGGAAAGATTGCTTTGCACCCTATACGCTTAAATCAAACGATTCTGTCCCTG
>CAUVKE010000204.1:0-3619 GCA_963552415.1 uncultured Treponema sp. | reverse complement strand
ATGAGATATTTTCGATACCGATAAAATAATCTTCTCATTTCTGTATTATGTTCTATTTTTATAAAAATAGCAAGCGAAAATGCAGAAAAGCAAGGGTGTTTCATAAAATAGCGGTTTTTTGCGGTTGCTTCGTGCACTATTATTGGCACATTCGTCAATGCTGAATATAGTTCGGGACGCTCATTGTTTCCAAACAGGAGGAACAATACCAAACGGTAAACGAATGTTCAAACGTTGACCTTTCATAAGCGACATCCTATAATTACGGTATGAAAAGCACTATTACCATTGAAATTTGCGCAGGCTCGCTCGATGATGCGATTGCAGCCGAAAAAGCCGGCGCAGCAAGAATTGAATTAAATTCTTCCTTATTTTTGGGAGGTCTGACTCCTTCGCTCGGTACCCTCCTCCTTGTTAAAAAAGAGACCAGCCTCAAAGTGATGACGATGGTTCGCCCCCGCGCCGCAGGATTTTTGTACACCGCATCCGAATTTAAGACGATGAAAGAAGATGCAAAACTGTTTATCGACAACGGAGCGGACGGTATCGTATTCGGTTTTTTAAAAAAGGATGGAACGATAGATGAAAAGCGATGCGAAGCACTCATCAAAATTGCAGGCGATAAAGAAAAGGTATTCCACCGCGCCATCGATGTCGTGCCCGATCCCCTGAAAACGCTCGATATTCTGATTGATCTCGGTTTTACCCGTGTACTCACCAGCGGACAGGAACCGACCGCCTACGAAGGCATGGAACTGATCGCCGCGATGGTTAAGCACGCAAAAGGCCGCATAGAAATTCTGCCGGGCGGCGGCATTACAAAGAAAAATGCGGCGAAGCTCGTAAAAGGCGCCGGTGTCAATCAGATTCACTTTGCAGCGTTAAAAGCCGTTGCCGAACCTTCGACGGCAAAGAACCCCGCCATCTACTACGGCGGCGCCCTCTACCCGCCCGAAGACCGGTTTGAAACAGCCGACCTCGGCGCAATGTCCGAAATTATCGGCGCCGTAAAATAAGCACTGGGAATACCGAAAGTAGGAAAAAGCATAAAATTATGCGATACTGGGGATGTCTCAAAAGTTGGTTACTTTCGGGACATCCCCGAGGGAGCGTTATGCAAACATCACTTGCAACAATAACTGCCGAAGCTGTAGCTCTGCCTTATGAGGATAGAGTTGAACTTCTGACAGTTTTGGCAAAAAGCATGTCAAAATCCGCAATATATACTTCAAAAAAGAATGAGCAAAATTGGAGCGAAATGTTAGACTCGTATACGGGTTGCATGGGTGGACTTTGGTCGAAAGAAGACCCTCTTGAATATCAGAGAAATTTGAGAGAGGATAGAATAATTGATTGATCGTATTTTCGTTGATACTCGACGGCAAAGAACCCCGCCATCTACTACGGCGGCGCTCTCTACCCGCCCGAAGACCGGTTTGAAACAGCCGACCTCGGCGCAATGTCCGAAATTATCGGCGCCGTAAAATAAACCGTGATGTCTCAAAAGTAAATTTACTTTTGAGACATCCTGCGAATAATTTACTCAAAAAGAGGATTTCGAGGAATGGAGTGCCCTCTAAACCCAAGTCTTTTGTCGATAAAAGATACTTCGCCGGTACTTGTAACTTTCACGCTGCCGGCACCGTCATCGGTAACCGTTACGGTTATTTGCTTACCGCCATAAGCTTTTGCTGTGATGGCGCCGCTGCCGTCATAGTCGAACGCTCTAAACAGCTCTCCAGAACTGCCTTTTTTCCGTATCGATATGGAAACATTATACTTACCGTTACCTTGATCCGTTGTAGATAAGCTTGCAGCTTTTATGTGATCGGGATCCATATCATTATGATCATAATGGATGTACGCCCCGAGGCCGGGTTGCTGATACCACGGCGTACCGGAAACATACGGCGCTTCCGTATAAAGACGGTTAAGTTCAACACGGTACGTATATGTACGCGGCTTCTTTGCATTTTCAATACGAGCGTTGAAGAGTGCAGTTTGTTGCTCTTTCCCCTGCTCCAGCGCTTGTTCAAGCGGCGTATCCGGAGGTATTTGAAATGCATTGTAAACAGATTCTTTTATCGGGTTTAAGAACTTCTCTTTAATAATCTGCGTTTGTTCTTCCGCACTCTTATTTAGAAACTCCGCATACGAACCTGAATCTTTGAAAACTGCATTGAAAAACTCTTCATCCGACGCCGTTGCGGCCCCAGGTTCCGCTTTCGTGAATGCATCTTTAAGCTCTTTCAACGTAACGATTGGTTTATCGCAAAGCGATAACAGAGAACGATAATATTGAACCGTAGAATTTATTTGTGCAAGCTTTTGCTGCTGTATCGCATCAAGCGTCATCAGCGTGCCTTTGAAGGTAGCCTGCTCAAGCGTTGCCGTTATTTTTTTTGCACCGGCATCAATCTGTACGCGGTATACGGCAGTTGCCTGTCCGCTATCATTTTTCATTGTCAACAAATCGCCTGCCAGTTCGCAGTCATCAAATTTTGTCTGCTTTTTTACCGTAACTTCTTTTTCTTTTTGTGCAGTTTCAGACGGACTGCCGTTTTTGCTCAGTTTCGCTGTCAGCGTTACCTTCCGGTCTACAAGTTCTCGGTTAACATTGCTGCCGCCGTATAATAAAGGATTCAACACACTGTTATCCGACGATGTCCATGTAATGGTATACCCGTTTGCGACAGTGCTCATAAGGGGAATATGCTTATCCGTCTCTGCAGGTACGGTATCCATAATTTGAGTTAAAAGTTCGTCAAGGGACGGGGTTTGATTTTTCGGATATACGGTTACGGTAAAGGTTCTGCTTGCTGTGGAATTTCCTTTTCTTGCCGTGGCCGTCAACGTTACCGTTTTCTTTTCGGCAGGCTGCGTAACGCCCCCCCAAACGTCGATAATACCTTCAGGCTCAGCCTTCCATGTGAGAGGGATCCTGATATGATCGGTAGCTGGATTGGGGCCGTTAATAATTAGTGTCGAAGGCTCAAGAAAAAGAGACGGGGCAGGATTCCCCATCACAAATGCATACGGCTGCCGCATTACTTCCACCGCTCGGTCTGCCAGCTCTTGGTTTTTACCGTACACGGTAACGGTGAAGGTTTTCGTTGCCGTGGCCGAACCTTTTGTAATCGTTGCCGTCAGCGTTACCTCGGTATCGTCTTCCGGACGGGTAACCTTTCCAACATCCGGTTTATTTGTTTTAATTATTCCGGTTGGAGAAGAAGTCCAACTGATAGAAGTATCGTATGCACCCCTGCTTGAAAGGTTAATCCAATCACGTACCTTTCCATTGTTTTCATTGACGCGGAGTTCCAAAACGGCCTTTGCAGCCTCAACCCTTTCCTGATCCGTTTGCGGATTTACAGGATTAGGAGTGGGAGCCGGTCCGCCGCCTCCTCCGGGTGTCGGTTCGCCCGGCTTCGGATCCGGCGTTCCACCCCCTCCCGATCCGTTATCGGAGGGTTTCTGAACGTTTTGTTCAGGGTTTACGGGTTCGGGGGATGCGGGGTTTTTACAGGCAATAATACCTGCAAGCAGCGCTCCAAGACTTAAAACCATAATTCGATAAAAAAAGCTCTTTTTCATGGTAAATCTCCCTTAAAAAAATATC
>CAUVKE010000203.1:0-3620 GCA_963552415.1 uncultured Treponema sp. | reverse complement strand
CTAAGGAGTTGTACCCATCCGGGTACCGGGGGTTCGAATCCCCCCTGCTCCGTAAAATAAAAAGATTGTATGTTCATACATACAGATTAAACCGAAAACTTAGACAGGAAATAACTTTGGAGCGGTGCGAGAGCGGCCGAATCGGGCTCCCTGCTAAGGAGTTGTACCCATCCGGGTACCGGGGGTTCGAATCCCCCCTGCTCCGTAAGATAAACCGGATATCATTGTACATTAAACAATAGAAAGGCGTTAATGGACAAACATATCGGGATTATTTTTGAGATTATAGCTCAGTTGGATTAGAGCGTCAGATTGCGGATCTGAAGGTCGGCGGTTCGAGCCCGCCTAGTCTCATCGGTTATTTTTGTATTTGAGATTATAGCTCAGTTGGATCAGAGCGTCAGATTGCGGATCTGAAGGTCGGCGGTTCGAGCCCGCCTAGTCTCATCGGTTATTTTTGTATTTGAGATTATAGCTCAGTTGGATCAGAGCGTCAGATTGCGGATCTGAAGGTCGGCGGTTCGAGCCCGCCTAGTCTCATGCTGCTGGAGAGATGCGAGAGCGGTCGAATCGGGCGGTCTCGAAAACCGTTGTACCGCAAGGTACCGGGGGTTCGAATCCCCCTCTCTCCGTTTTTTAACGGAGTTGCACGTTCAAGCATTTTCTTTCTTTATGCGTTTTACGAAACACCTTGAAAATTTTCAATACTTTCAGGTGCTTTCAACACTTTGGAGAGATGTCCGAGTGGTCGAAGGTACACGATTGGAAGTCGTGTGTGCCCGAAAGGGTACCGAGGGTTCGAATCCCTCTCTCTCCGTACCGGGACCTATGCAAAGAAGGTTTTTCAAACCCCGTCAGATCCGGAAGGAAGCAGCGGTAGATTAATTTTTCTTGTGCCGTAGTGCTCCCGGTTTTTTATATTTTCCCTCCGGTATGCTCCCATACGTAAGATCAAATTGAACAGAACAAACAAAAATCATGCTTCTCGGTCTCGCTCTTTGTTACTTACGCCCAACCAGTATCATGGTTCGAGCATACTCGTTATAGGGGGAGCGGTCAAAATCACCGTAGATTTCGACGGAGGTAAAACCGGCAGACAGCATAATCTGCCGCAATTCGGTTGCGGCATAGAGGCGCTGTACAAAAGTGTGGTCGGCTTTGAGTCCGTCTTTTGTGTAGAGCTGCCAATGCGAACGCAAGCCCTCCCACGCGCCTTCTACCGTAAAATCGGTGAGCACGGTATAACCTGCCCGCTCGAACCATTCTCCGGCAGTAAAATCCCGCACAGCAATTTCCCGCCCAACCATTTCGAGGATAAAACAGCCACCTTTTTTTAAGGACTGTGCAATATTACTGATAATAAGCGCATCTTCTTCGATTGTTTTGCAGTAGCCGAAGCTTGTATACATATTAACTGCAATATCAAAGGCTGCGGGACGTACAAACTCCCGTAAATCCGCCTGCACCCATTCGATGGTTATATTTTCTGCAGCAGCAGCCTCCGCAGCCGCATCCAAAAAAGGCTTGATAAGATCGACACCGGTAACTTGCGCCCCGATAACAGCAAGTTCAACAGCAATACGGCCTAACCCACAGCCGGCATCAAAAATTGTTAATTTCTGCGGCGGGCGGGCGGATCCGGCTAGTTTGAAAATTCCTTCGGCAACGGCAGAAGCTTCCTTCCAATGGGGAATGTCAAACATAATGGGCGCATACTGTACCCAAAAAGCTTCATTTTCAAACCAATCGTTCATATTGCCCTGCTTGTCCCTCCGGTTTAAGATTCAGTCCGCCGCTTGCATTACTGCCGATTAATAACCGTACCATTCTGATCGGGATTCGTACCGTTTTGATCAGTATCCATGCCGGTTTGATCGGTACCCGTATCCGTTTGTAAGAATATATCTAAACCGGCATTCCGATTAACGCTGCCGTCGGCAATCAGCTTTTGCTTCAGCGCATTGGCTCGATGATTTTCAGGATCAAGTTTCAATGCCCGATTCAGCAGTGTAATTGCTTCCGGCATCCCATTGCGTTCGGCGTATATCCGTGCGGCTTCATAGAACATCTTGCTTTTTGTACGATTATCATAAAGGAGTTCTGCAGCGCGGGAGAAATACTTAATCGCCATATCAGGTTCATTGCGGGCATCATAGATATAGGCTTGGTCAACCGTCGCAGGAATTTTATAGCGGGACTCATTTTCCACCTCGATAAAATTTTTTAATGCCGCAGTCGAATATCCCTGTACTGCACGCCGGATACCGTTGTAGAATACATCTTCATCATGATTATCAGCCTTATCGATTCCGAAAGAGGCATTAAAATCGCCCGAAGAAGCGAAGTACCACCGTGCATACGACTTAACCAACGGATCATTGGGATGCGCTTCTAAAATTTTCCACATTGCTCCGTTCCCCTGCTCATAGTTTTTCGACTGCACATAGCGGTATCGGAACTCTTCCAGCGGGAATCGTATATCATCACTATTGGTCGCCATTGCACCCTCAAGCACTTGCTCCGCAGAAAGCGTAAAAGCCGAAGAAACAAACAAGCTTTTTTCCATCTCTAACGAGAAGAAATCCTTACTTTGCAAATACTCGTCCAACGGATTATTCTGACTGTGCGCCGCCTTGATAGCAGAGCAGGCACGAACATACTGTGCAACCGCCGGATAATATCCCGGATTCTGCGAAATACAGTCAATCAATACCTCGGCTTTTTCTTCTTCCGTAGGAGCAGCCATCGCTAAGTTATAAAAAACTTCGCTTGAAGAATCCGCATAACGGTCAACATATATGTGCCAAAAACCGCGAGCCTGCTCCATATCACCAAGCCCTGCACTTGCATCGGCAGCAAGCAAAAGGTGACGGCGGGCATATTCAAAAGCTTTAGGATTGTTTTCAGGAATTCCTGCCATATCGGTATATGCGAGTGAATAAACCAAATCGTCCAGTACCGGCTGGAAACTACCCAAATCATAGGCCAAACACGACCAAAAATAAGGGGAACGAAGCGCTTCTTCTTTTGGTATTCGGAAACGGAGCGCAGCCGCCTGTGCAATCTCTCCTTGATGCGCAAGTACTACGGCAGCATTTTCCAAAAAAATATGTTCGCCTGTAAGTCTAAAACCTTCTTGCCAAAAAGAAACCGGTGTCCGATGCGTTTGCTTTACCTTATCCGTGCGGATAAGCGCCTCCGTCCCAATACCGGCGTAGGAGGTTCCGAGCAAAGCTTCTGCAGCAGCGGCTGCATCTTCTATCCGATCTTCCTGCATCAGTGTATGCGTAAGGGCAGCTTTAAGCATCGAATCATTAGGGTGTTTTTTCAAGCCGGCCTGAATGGATTGTAAAGCTTGAACAGGGCTATGTAGGCGCAATTCCCGTTTAGCAACACTTAAATACTGAACAGGAGTCTGTGCGTTTTTACGCAATGCATATAAGCTATTCAGTGCTTTTTGAGTGTTACCTTCTTGTACAACACCGTCAATGGTATTCAATTTTTGTTGAAAAAGCGCATCTTTATCGGTTTTCGAACATGCTGCCATAAGGCAGAGTAAAATACTGCCTATAAGAATAAGAAAGAGATTAGTTTTTGTCCTTTTCATGTGAGCAGTCTAA
>CAUVKE010000202.1:0-3629 GCA_963552415.1 uncultured Treponema sp. | reverse complement strand
ATACCTCCTCAGATAATACACTTTTACCTTCGCACGAAATTTTAAATAAAATTTCGTGCATTTTATTTTAAGGAAGGGCAACCGCATCAAACAAATATGTAAAAACTCAGAATAAGAGTTTACCGCATAGAACCGACGCTTTTGAAAAGAGACTTTTCGTTAGCCTTTTGAAAAGAGAGCGGTAGATACAAGGAGATAGGCGAAAAAGTACCGCAGGCGTATTTTTAATACGTTGAGGATACTTTTTTGCCGTACGACACAGTAGATACCCCTCTATTTTCAAAAGAACAGGTTGAACAGCCCCAATTATTCTGCGGGGATGTCCCAAAAAGAGCCTGATGTATTTGCCCTGATATATTTAGTATATCACCGCTATTCCGATTTTGCTATAATAAAATAATGGATAACACTATTTTGACAGATGAAGCCAAGGGCTTCATGAAGAAAAAGAATTTCTTGCCGGTTCTTTCCGGACTCTTTATCGGTGTGTTGGTACTGTCTAATATTTTAGCAGTAAAAATGGTGCAGATCGGTCCGTTTGTATTTGACGGCGGTACGCTGCTTTTTCCGTTTTCGTATATCTTTGGCGATGTACTGACTGAGGTGTACGGCTACCGGGATACGCGGAAAGTCATTTGGACAGGTTTTGTCGTCCTCATTTTTATGACGTTCAATGTCTGGCTGGTGAGTATTTTGCCGGCAGAGGGCAGCTGGAATCTGCAAAGCGATTTTAATAATATTTTGCTGCAAATGCCCCGCATCAGTGCAGGCAGTATCTGCGGCTATTTTATCGGCGAGTACAGCAATTCTACCGTTCTTTCTAAAATGAAAGTACTTACCGGCGGTAAACACCTGTGGATGCGTACCATCGGCTCTACCTTGGTTGGGGAACTGCTGGACAGTATCATTTTTGTAGCGATTGCCTTTTCGGGGTTGTACGCATCTTCTGTTTTAATTGTGATGGCTTTTTCCAATTATATTTTTAAGACAACGATAGAGGTTGTCTGTACACCCTTTACCTATCTGGTTGTAAACTTCTTTAAAAAACACGAGCAGCTTGATACCTACGACTATGGTGAGCGGTACAATCCGCTGCCGCAGTTTAATCGGTAAGGTGCAATTATAGGGGGTATTTTCTTTTTTTTCGGTAAAAAGCCCCCCCCCCCCAAAAAAAAACTATGACTTAGGGTTCTACCCTAAGAACCCGCCGTAGTTACAAAGTTGGATTCTGAATGAAAAATAGAGCCGCTGTTACTTTTTCTTTTCCGCACTTCTTCCGCTTTTCGAGAGATTTTATTCCAAACACCGGAAACCCCCATCGCTTTTTTTACGATTTTAAGCGTTTGTGCGGCTTCCGCCCGCATCTTCATCGTACCGTTGTAGATAATTTCGTCGACAAAGCCGCGTTTGGATGCATACATCGCACGCCGCTCTCGGATAGGCTCAAGGAAAGTATTTATCGCAGCTGCAAGTTTATCCTTTACTTCAACATCGCCGACTTTACCTTTCCGATAGCGTTCTTTTAAATCTTCAATTTCCGCTTTATTGGGATTAAATGCGTCATGGTAGATGAACACCGGATTCCCTTCAACAGTGCCCGGAATATCGGCGCTGGTTCGGTTGGGATCGGTGTACATACTGCGTACCTTTTTTATCACTGTTTTTTCATCATCGCAGAGGAATATGGCATTATTCAAACTCTTCGACATCTTAGCCTGCCCGTCCGTACCGACAAGTGAGCCGCAGTCACTCACCATAACCTCCGGCAATGGGAATACATCGCCGTACATATAGTTAAAGCGCTTTGCGATTTCCCGCGTCAATTCAACATGACTTTCGTTGTCCTTGCCGACCGGTACTAGATTTGCGCGGGGCAGCAATATATCGGCAGCTTGCAACACCGGATAGCCGAGGAGGCCAAGCGGTAATTCGGAAAGATGCGCCGCCTTCGCCATATCCTTTATGGAAGGAATACGCTGCAGCCGCGGCACAGTAACAAGGTCGGCAAAAAACAGGTTGAGTTCGCATACTTCCGGCACTGCCGATTGCAAATAAATAACCGATTTTTCAGGATCGATTCCGCAAGCTAAATAATCCAGTGCCATTTGCCGCACATTATCGGCAAGTTCATCGATATAGTGTTTTTCGGGCTTTGTTGTCAGTGTATGTAAATCCGCAATAATAAAAAAGCATTCAAATTCTTCTTGGAGCCGTACGCGATTTCTAATCGAACCGACATAATGTCCCAGATGAAGGTTCCCCGTAGGGCGATCACCCGTTAAAATTCGCTTTCTTTCCATAAGGGTGATAGTATCATGTTTATATTTAGCAATGCAAGGGAGTATTAGAACACCTGTACCGGACTATAAATTGCAAAAAGCAGCCGAAAATGCATTTTATTTTACAACTTCCCCTCCTCTCATACGCCCAATTGCTTTTCTTGACTGAATATATGATGTTTTATATAATAAAAGCATGAGTACTAAATCATTTAAAGGAGGATGCCATCCTCCTGAGCGGAAATTTATTTCCGCCGAATCAGAAGTCTTGGCCGTCATGCCGTCTACAAAGATGGTGTGGATTCCTGTCACCCAAGGCGGTGCTCCGAACACTCCGTTAGTAAAAGTTGGAGACACGGTTGTACGAGGTCAAAAAATAGCGGAAACGGACAAATTTATGTCCGCGCCGGTACATGCTTCGATCTCCGGTACCGTAAAGAAAATAGAACCCCATCTCGTTACAGGGAATACGGACGCACTTTGTATCGCAATTCAAGCGGGCGAGGATACTTCCGAGTCTTTTATGGAACCGCTTGATCCCTTCACCTGCACAAAAGAGGACGCTATTAAGCGTATCCGCGAGGCCGGTATCACCGGTATGGGCGGTGCGTCTTTCCCAGTACATGTTAAATTGAGTCCTCCTAAGGATGCAAAGATAGACTACATTTTAGGTAATGCTGCAGAATGCGAGCCGTATCTGTGTACCGATGCCGCTACGATGTATCATTCCGCTGAAACGATTATAGACGGGATGGCGATTATTATGCACATTACCGGAGCCGACAAGGGAATTATTGCGCTTGAAGATAATAAAACGCATTTAGTTCCGGTGTTTGAAAAAGCTATTGCAAAAATAAAACAAAATCCTGTCGGACCGGGCGCTTATGACATTTCCGTTGAATTATGTAAGACAAAATACCCGCAGGGCGGTGAAAAAAATCTCGTTTCCGCTGTGGTCGGCAGAGAGATCCCTTCCGGCGGATTACCTTTCCAAATCGGCTGTATTATTCAGAATGTCGGAACAATGAAAGCAATTTCCGATGCGTTCCGTAAAGGGATGCCGTTAATCGACCGCCCGCTTACGATTAGCGGCGGCGCTTGTGAAAATCCGATTAATACGATAGCTCCGATCGGTACCTGTATCGGCGATTTAATTCCTGAAGTTATACGCTTAAAACCCGGCGTTACCAAGATTATTTCCGGCGGTCCGATGATGGGCTTCGCGATGAAGAGCGCCGATTTCCCCGTGCAAAAGAATACTTCCGGGGTTCTTTTCTTAACGAGAGAAGAAGTCAACCTTGATGAGGAAAGTCCCTGTATCGGGTGCGGAAAATGCGTAACCCATTGCAG
>CAUVKE010000201.1:0-3634 GCA_963552415.1 uncultured Treponema sp. | reverse complement strand
GTAGCGAATCAAAAGCCGTTGCAGAAAGTGCATCCGCTGCTGTATCTTCCGCATCGGATGCAAAAAACACGTCTGCTGTCGTATCTTCTCCTGCCGCTGACAAATCGGTAAAAACCTATACCATCCGCAGCTATGATACATCCAAGACCTTTAACGAAGCGATTGATGAATGGTACGCACGGCAGGCGCCTGTGCTTTCCCTTGAAGCGCTGCGTGCGGAAGCGGAGCGTTTTTACGGTCTTAAAATAGAGAAGATTTCCCGTGCGCTTGAAAAACTCGAAGCGAAAAAGCATTCGTTTTTGCAGGCGGATACGCTGAAACATCAAGGTGATTTACTTTTGGCAAATCTCTACCGGATTCCGCAGGGCGCCTCTTCCGTCGAGCTGGAAGATTATGCTGCGGACAACCGGATGATCCGCATTGCCCTCGACCCGAGAAAAACCGCGCAGGAAAATGCCGCCGGATACTATGAGCGGTATAAAAAAGCGGTTTCGGGGCTTGAGGCGCTCACCGATGATATCGAAGCCTCCAAGCGGACACTCGCCGCGCTTAACGAAGAGCTTGCGAAGCTGCGGGTTGAAGAAAATCCTTATCTTATCGAAAAGGTATTGCACAAGCGGAAGATACCCGTGCAGCGGAAACAGGCGGCTCAAGAAAAAGAGCGGCCGGGACTTACGTTTTACCATGACGGATGGATTCTGTATGTCGGCAGGACAGCCGCCGAAAACGATGAGCTGCTACGGCATCACGTGCGGGGCAAGGATATGTGGCTTCATGTGCGGGACTATTCCGGCGGCTATGTCTTTATCAAAAACAAAAACGGAAAGACTGTTCCGCTACCGGTGCTGATTGCCGCGGGAAACCTCGCCGTGTTTTATTCAAAGGCGCGCCGGAACGGGCAAGCCGATCTTTACTACACCGCTGTGAAGAATTTGCGAAGGGCGAAGAACGCGCCGAAAGGAACCGTACTCCCGTCAAATGAAAAAAATCTTTCCATTAAACTTGATCCGGCAGTTCTGAAACAGCTTGAACAATCACGGGGGGAAGCGCTGAATTAATGGGTAATTGTAATGGGGAACCTCTAAAAACATCAAGACTATCGGCTCGTTCTATAAGGAAGTGATTCATCATATCCGCTAACTCAGATTGCGAATCAGTTTTTTAGAAGTTCAGCCGTCTGTCTCCCAAACCCTGTTTTCCTACATTCGGTGTTTTTTTTAATTAACTCTTTTCTTTTGAAAATTTCAGTGTATAATACTTGAAGTATGAATAAGTTAAAAGCGGCATTAAACAAACAAAATCTCAGACGGTATTTGGGACTTATGGCAAGCTACACGGAAATTCTGCTTGCGCTGGTAGTTATTATCGGAATACTACTCCTCTGCATCAGGGTGCTTGTACAGCTGAGAATCTTTATCATCAGTACGTTCGCTGGTGGAGCTGTCCCGTCATTTGCGGAATTTCTTTCAACGGTGTTTGAATTGGTTATCGGTATCGAGTTTGTAAAGATGCTTGCAAAGCATACGCCGGGCAGCGCTATTGAGGTGCTTTTATATACGATTGCCCGCGCACTTATTATGGATCACAGCAGTATGCAGAGTTCTCTGTTTGGGGTTATTTCGATTGCGATTCTTTTTACCGTTCGCAAATACTTCAACGACCCCGAAGTTCATAACCATGAAACCGGCGGCGACTATATCGTAAACGGCGGTATCAGTATAAAGGAAGTTAATAAACGGCTCGATGCCGATTTTGACGAATCTTACGGGCATACCGTTGCGGGATATCTATTCAATTATTTACAGGCGATTGGGAAAACACCGACAGTCGGGTGCGAAGCTCAAATCGGTGAACATATGTTCCAAGTATATGATATGGAAGGGGAACTTATCCGGCATATTAGGATAACACCGGTTAAATCATAAAAAATAGAGGGTGGCCGATCCTCTGTGTCTGAGGTAGCACTATAGGGCATTTACCTTGCGTAATCTATAGAAAAGGGGTACACTAAATAAACAGCGATATCTAAAAGCGATTCGATTTTTTAGATGCTGACCGAAAATATTCGAACGTTGATTATTTAGAGGAGACTCGATCATGGATAATAACACCATTCTAACTTATGCAAAGCAGTATATCGCGGAAGAAACCGATCCGAAATTCGTAAAAGAAGTGGAAGAGCTTGTTGCAAAGAACGATGAGAAAGAGCTGTTTGACCGTTTCTACCGTCAATTGGAATTCGGTACCGGCGGTTTGCGCGGGATTATCGGCGGCGGAACAAATCGGATGAATCCTACAGTGATTAAAAAGGCAACACAGGGACTCGCCGATTATATTATCGAAACCTTTCCCGACAAGGCAAAAAGCGGTGCATTAAAAGCGGTTATTGCCCATGATTCCCGTCGCTATTCCGATGTATTTGCAGAGGCGACCGCCCTCATCTTTGCAGCAAACGGATTTACGGTATATTTATTTTCGGCCTTGCGCCCGACTCCGGAACTTTCTTATGCAATCAGCTACCTCGGTTGCGACACTGGGGTTGTTGTTACCGCTTCTCACAATCCGCCGCAGTATAATGGATATAAAGCCTATTGGAATGACGGTGCACAGGTCATTCCGCCCCACGATAAGGGGATTATCGACAAAGTAAACACGGTTAAAAAAATTAATATGATGAACCGTGATGAAGCGATTAAAAGCGGTAAGCTCATCATCATCGATAAAGAAATAGATGAAAAGTACTGGGCGAGCGTAAAGGCAAAATTGCACCGCGGCGATCTTATTAAAGAGATGTCCAAGTCCGTAAAAATTGTTTACACCCCGCTGCATGGTACTGGAGCCTTGCACGTCGAAAAAGTGCTTGGCGACATGGGCTTTAACATCATCACTGTGCCGGAACAGCGCGAACCCGACGGAAACTTCCCGACGGTGAGCTATCCTAACCCCGAAGATCCGGCTGCATTAAAAATGGCGATTGAATTGGCGGAAAAAGAAGGCGCCGATATTTTAATGGCAACAGATCCCGATGCAGACCGTTTTGCATCAGCGGTAAAGGACGAAAACGGAAAGATGCGTCTTATTACCGGAAACCAAATGGGGGCGCTCTTTACCGACTATCTTTGTCTTACCGCAAAAGAGTTTGGCGTAATGCCTGAAAAGCCTGCCATTGTGCGTTCTATTGTAACATCAAGCCTTTGTGACAGCATTGCAGAAACATACGGGGTTAAAAGCTTTGAATGCTTAACAGGGTTTAAATGGATTTGCAATAAGGCCGACGAAATTTCCAAGAAAGGCTATCACTATATTTATGGCTTTGAGGAAAGCTACGGCTATAATTTTGGGATGGAAATCCGTGATAAAGACGGCATTGCAGCCTCTGCTCTCTGTGCCGAAATGGCGCTTTACTGGCGTAAACAAGGAAAGAGTTTGTTAGATCGTTTAGACGAACTTTTTAAACAGTACGGCTTCTACTGCGAAAAGACTATCAACAAGGTATTCCCGGGTGCGGAAGGCGTTGAGATTATGAATAATATGATGGCAAAACTCCGCAAGTCTCCGTTAAGAGAGATTGGCAATGTAGAGGTGTGGACTATTTGGGATGTAAAGAACTCAGTTCGCTACGATCCTCGTACTC
>CAUVKE010000200.1:0-3692 GCA_963552415.1 uncultured Treponema sp. | reverse complement strand
GTAAACGTAATGACGCTCTATCCGTGGCAGCTGTTGGTTCCGGCAATCGCAATGACGGTTTTCTTATTTGCAATGAACTTTCTCGGCGACGGCCTCCGCGATGCCTTCGATCCTCAGAGTAAAAATAGGGTGTAACGATGAATAATCAAAAATCAGACGAGAAAATCTTACAGGTTAAAAATTTACAAACGTGGTTCTGGACTGATGCCGGTATCGTAAAGGCTGTTGACGGCGTTTCTTTCGATTTGCATAAACGCGAAATGCTCGCTATTGTCGGTGAGTCCGGTTCGGGAAAGAGTGTAACCAACTTAGCGATTATGAACCTTATTCCCAATCCTCCGGGGAAAATTATCGGCGGAGAGGTATGGTACGGCGGCAAAGATGTGCTCAAGATGGATAAGCAAGAGATTAGGCAGCTGCGGGGAAATAAAATCTCGATGATTTTCCAAGACCCGATGACAAGTCTTAACCCCTTCTTAAAAATCTCGACGCAGATGATAGAAACAATCCGGTTGCATCAGGGCTTATCGAAAAAAGATGCGCGTGATCGGGCGATTGAAATGCTCAAGCTGGTCGGTATTCCGGCAGCGGAAAAGCGGGTTGACTGCTATCCGCACCAGTTTTCCGGCGGTATGCGGCAGCGCGTTATGATTGCGATGGGATTAAGCTGCGACCCCGAAGTGCTGATTGCCGACGAGCCGACCAGCGCGTTGGACGTTACCATTCAGGCGCAGATTTTGGACTTAATCGGGGACTTGAGCGCCCGGCTCGGCACTGCCGTTATCCTGATTACACACTCGCTCGGATTGGTGGCCGGTATGTGCGACCGCGTATGCGTTATGTATGCGGGACGCATTGTAGAGCAGGGTGGGGTGGATGAACTGTTTGCAAATCCTGCGCACCCCTACACGCGCGGACTGATTAAATCGGTGCCGCGGATGGACAAGAAAAATACCGGGCGCCTGTTCTCTATCAGCGGACAACCGCCGAATGTTATCGACTTGCCGCCGTGCTGTCCGTTCTATCCGCGCTGTAGTGAAGCGATGCCGCAGTGTAAGACGGAGTACCCCGCTTCATACAGTCTTTCGTCCAGTCACCGCACGAGCTGCTGGCTCTATCAGTCGGGAAACGCTGCCAAGGAATTGGCCGCCGTATCCCAAGGTTCGGCGCAAGGCGGAGAGGCTGTTCCGGCTGCTTCCGTGTCGAACAATGCGGCAGCTGAAGCTGCGGGAAATAACGAATAGGAGGCGCTTATCATGGAAGAAAAATATAACGAATCGGAAGCATTATTAACCGTCAAGGATTTAAAGATGCATTTTCCGTTTGCGGAAGGCGGCCTCTTTTCTCGTAAGAAAGGCGCTATCCGTGCGGTGGACGGCATCAGTTTTTCGGTCAAAAAGGGTGAAACGCTCGGCCTTGTCGGTGAGTCCGGTTGCGGAAAATCAACCGCAGCCCGCGCCATTGCGCAGCTGTATACCCCGACATCGGGTTCCATTCGGTTCAAGGGGATGGAGCTTGCCGGTTGTTCGCATCATACATTGATGCAGGCGCGGAAAGATATGCAGATGGTATTCCAAGATCCGTACGCATCGTTGAACCCGCGCATGACGGCAGGAAATATTATCGCGGAACCGATGCGGATTTTAACGAAGCGCGGTATCCTTTCGTATACTAAAAAAGAAATTGACGACCGTGTCGAGGTGTTAATGGAAAAGGTCGGTCTTTCCCGCTTTTTCCGCAACCGGTACCCGCATGAGTTTTCAGGCGGGCAGCGGCAGCGTATCGGTATTGCCCGTGCGCTTGCGCTTCAGCCGGAGCTTATTCTTGCAGACGAACCGGTCAGTGCGCTCGACGTATCCATCCAAGCGCAGATTCTTAACCTCTTTAAGGATTTGCAGGATGAGTTCGGGCTTACCTATGTGTTTATCGCGCACGACCTTGCCGTTATTCAGTATATTTCCACGCGGGTTGCGGTTATGTACCTCGGCGTTATTGTAGAAATTGCCGATGCCGAAGAGCTCTACTCAAAGCCGCTGCACCCGTATACGGAAGCGCTCCTGTCTGCAGCGCCTATCCCCGATCCCGAAATCGAGCGCAAGCGCAAGCGCATTATCCTGTCGGGAGACGTACCGTCTCCTGCGGAAAAACGCACGGGCTGCTATTTTTATGACCGCTGCCCCAAGCGTATGGAGCACTGCAAAAACACTATCCCGCAGCTGAAAGACAAAGGAAACGGCCACCAAGTTGCGTGTTTTCTGTGTGAATAAGGCTTTTTAAAGAAAATAGTCTAAGGAAACACTGAGTTCTGTGTCGAATACTTGTTTCAATTTGATAGCGCTATAGGGAACCTCTAAAAACCTCAGTTTTTTAGAGGTTTTCCTTAGATTTACTTGAAAAAAAAGCGCTTTTGTGCTTTTATAGGCGCATGCGCGGACGTACTGTCTTTTTATATATTTATCTTATTGTTGTTTTTACCGTGCTTGCTGCAGGCTCGGCGATGCTGGGCTACTTACTGGCCGAAACGGCTGCCGTAAAACAAAGTGAACAATTTACCGCTTTTAATCCTGACTTACCGACCCGGATACTTGATATACGCGGAGACTTGATTACCGAATTCTCTTCCAACGAAAAACGGGAAATTATTAAATTCGAGCAGATACCTCCTGCCTTGATCAATGCGCTCCTCGTCCGCGAAGACCGCAGTTTTTATCAACACCGCGGTTTTACCATGAAGGCGATTTTCCGTGCCGTTATCGGAAAGCTTACCCACAGAACGCTCGGCGGCGGAAGTACTATTACGCAGCAAATCGCGGGACTTTTGTACTGCGATCGTACCGATATGAGTATTTCGCGCAAGATAAAAGAATTGTGGTGGGCGGTTCAGATGGAACGCCGGTACTCAAAAGACGAGATCCTCGAACTCTATTTGAATAAAGTTTATTTCGGCGGAGGTACCTACGGCGTCAGCGCTGCCTGCCGTTTTTACTTCGGACATCCCGTAGCGGAAATTACCCCTGCGGAAGCGGCCGTACTGGTTATTCAGCTGTCAAACCCCGCCTATTACAATCCTTTTGAATACCCGAACCGCGTACAGGAACGGCAGGGCTACGTCCTCGATGAGATGGTGCGCCTCGGCTATCTTACAAAGGAGGAAAGGGATGAGTCCTACGATGAGTATTGGGCGCACTTTGATTATACCCGAACCGCTTCGTCCGCATGGTTTAACCGCGAAGATAAGGCCCGTTGGTTTTCGGAATATGTACGCCGCCAGCTTGAAACGATGATGTACGGCACGATGGACTTTTATTCCGACGGCTACATCGTACATACCACCTGCGACTTACGCCATCAGGCCTCTGCCGAAAAAGAGATGAGCGATTATATCCGCATTGCTAATAACCGCGTAAAAAATACCCGGTCGCATCGCTTTGCGCAGAGCGAACTGTACAGCAACATCACAGCGCTCGTTTCGCTCGCCTTTAATATTCCGGCGCTCCATAT
This sequence comes from uncultured Treponema sp., assembly GCA_963552415.1. Classification (GTDB taxonomy): domain Bacteria; phylum Spirochaetota; class Spirochaetia; order Treponematales; family Treponemataceae; genus Treponema. Next base: position 191 of record CAUVKE010000200.1, on the reverse strand, counting down.
CGATTCCGAACGGGTGCAGGCAAAAACCCTTTCCTACTACCGCAGTAGTTTAAATCCTATTGTGGATATGTCGGCAATGCTCTTCGGTTTAAACAACCTTAAAATTACCGGTACTAAAAGCACGGCAAAGGTTCAAGACGAGCTTGCAAGAAAGACGGTTGAGGGAACGCTCATTTGTTTGGAAAATAATA
>CAUVKE010000199.1:0-3696 GCA_963552415.1 uncultured Treponema sp. | reverse complement strand
TATTAATCGGTCTTTGGGGACAAATCGTTATTTTACCGGCAATTGCTTTTGTCCTTGCAGCAGTTTTCCGCTTAAACGCAATATTTTATGTAGGCGTTATTCTCATAGCCTGCTGCCCCGGCGGCAGTTCTTCAAATATTTTTTCTCTATTAGCAAAAGGAGATGCAGCCCTTTCCGTCGTCTTAACCGCTTTAAGCAGTGTTATTACACTGTTTACCATTCCGCTGCTATTGCATTGGGCTTTTTTGCTTTCAGGAATCGGATCAAGCGCAAGCGTTCACCTGCCGGTAGGAAATATTCTTGTACAGAATATCCTCTTTACTTTTATCCCTATCCTTATCGGACTATGTATTCGCCGTTATATGCCAACCGCAGCCGGAAAGATTGAAACAGTCTTATCAAAAATAGCATTCCCTGCGCTCATTTTTTTAGCGGGTATGTTTTTTGTACAACACTACAAAGTAATATACGGGAATATACGCATTCTCGGCGCTTGTATCACTATTCTGATTATACTTGCAACCGGATCCGGTTCTTTGCTTGCCCGTATTTTCAAACTGGATGCTGTAATAAGACGTACTATTATTATTGAAGTGGGTATGCAAAATGCCGCACAGGCTATAGCTATTGCCTCCAGTCCGTTTATTTTCAATGACGATACGATGGCTGTTCCGGCGATTGTATATGCTTTGATGATGAACATTATCTTGCTGACCTATACCGGCATTATCAAATTTAAAATCGATGGATAAAACGTGCCGTTAAGCAGTTAACAATTTATCTTTACAGGACACGTAAAAAATGGTAGTGTTTGTGTGCCTTTCCGGTAAAAATGTTGTTGAAGGTCGTAGAAACTGATATGAAAAAACAGATAGCTGTATATGCGGCGATATGTATAGTATTTATTTTATTTTCTTCATGCCACCGCAATACTAAAATTGAATATATTGAAGATCCTTCTTGGGCAAAGGTACAAATAAAATCCGCATTGGTCATCGGCATTTCCGATTTTGTTCCCATTCTCTCTTTTAGAAATGAAAAGAACGAAATAGTAGGGTATGACATCGATATATTTAAGGAATTATGCCGCCGACTCGGTATTCGTCCGATCTTTTATCCGATAGATTGGACACAAAAAGAAATACTTTTGAATACGGGAGTAATCGATTGCATTGCAAGCGGTTTCAGCCTTACGGAAGAGCGTAAACAACACTATAGAATGAGCACCCCATATCTTCAAAATGCCAAAATTGTTGTAACGCTTGCAAGAAGTACAAGGTATCAAAAGTTGGCAGACTTGCGGGATAGAAAGATAGCGTTTGAGGCAGGAACGGAAGGAGACAAAGCCTTATTAAACACAGACGTATTAAGGGATCATGTTATTACCCAACAGTATAACTCTATCGGCAATTTATATACTGCCCTCAATAACGAAATATGCGATGCCATCGTATTGGATCTTATTTACTCCTGTAATACGCTCGATAAAACCACGCAATACCGTATTATAAACGAAGCGATTGCAACCGAATATTACACGTTCGCTTTTAGAAAAACGGATGGTTCGCTTGTGGCTAAAATTGAATCGGTCTTAACTGAAATGAATAAAGACAACACTATTCCGGAACTTTCCCGAAAATGGTTTGGTTCCGACTTATCCATATTAAATGTCGGATTATAATACTGAGGTAAAAATGAAGATAAAAAGTTTTTTCGGTATATTCTTGCTGTTTACCGTTCTTTCCTGTACCGGCCGCCAGACGGATAAAGAAGGAATAAACGATCCCTCATTAGCAAGGGTTATTGTCAAAAATGAACTCGTAGTCGGCGTTGATCCGGCAATTCCGCCGCTCAGTTTTTACTCCGGTACAGGAGCAATTACCGGATACGAAGCGGATATAGCTCAAGCTATTGCCGATAAGCTTGACGTAAAGCTGCGGCTTGTAGCTATTACAAGCACCGCAGACAGAATCGCAGAGCTCGAAAACAGAAAAATTAATTATATTGCAAGCGGTTTTATCAATAATGAGGCAAATGCCGAACGCTTTTTACTAAGTACACCCTATTTACGGGATGCGTTGGTAGTTGTCGTACTCAAAAGTATGGACGGCACCGTGAAGTTCACCCAATTTTCCGATTTACGGAATAAACGGATCGGCATACTATCCGATGAGGGAATGTTCGAACTTGTAATGAAGTCTCCCCTCTATATTAATAACGGCCGTCGGCCATATCGTTATCCCCGACAAGAAAGTATGATGCTTGCATTGGATTATGATCAGCTTGATGCGGTTGTTATGAACTTGTTGACATATTACAGTAAAATTACAATAGAAAAGAAACTGTATCAGGTAATTGGAGAGCCGATCATCATCACTACCTATAGCTACGCATTTAGAAAAGAAGACAGAGAGCTGGCCGAAACAATAAACACTTTCCTTGATGATATGGCACGGGACGGAACCCTGCGGACAATATCCGAAAAATGGTTCGGAGCCGATGTTTCGATGGTCGGAAAATATTGATACCCGAAGCGGCAGCATAGACCGGTTATGCCGTATGCGCGCCGACTATAACGCATGGGGTAAACGTCCCGGATATAAGCATTACCGGAAAGATGAATAAAAAAAGCCTTGAAACAATACGTTTCAAGGCTTTTCGTATTACACTTGCATTACCGATAAGGAGCGGTAACGGCAGTGCAAAACTACCAGCGGTAGTGAGCAAAGGCTTTGTTCGCCTCTGCCATACGGTGGGTATCTTCCTTCTTTTTGAATGCGGTACCGGTATTGTTGTACGCATCGATAACCTCGGCAGCCAAGCGTTCGGACATCGCATGTCCGTTCCGACTGCGAGCAGCGCCGATAATCCAGCGCATTCCGAGCGCCTCGCGGCGGGATTCGCGGATTTCGATCGGTACCTGATAGGTGGCACCTCCGACGCGGCGCGATTTTACCTCAACGAGCGGCTTAACGTTTTCAAGCGCCTTGGTAAATACGGTAAGAGGATCTTCGCCGGTCTTTGATTTAATTACATCAAAGCTGTCATACAGAATAGCTGTCGTAACTGATTTTTTTCCGTCGAGCATCATGCGAGCAATAAACTTTGAAAGCACAACGCTGTTGTAGCGTGCATCCGGCGCAATCGGTCTATTGATAGTCTTCTTTTTCCGTCCCATAATAAACCTCCCTTACGCCTTAGGCTTCTTGGCGCCGTACTTTGAGCGAGCGCGCTTACGATCGGCAACGCCGAGCGTATCCTTTGTTCCACGGATGATGTGATATCGCACACCCGGTAAATCCTTAACACGCCCGCCGCGGATTAAAACGACAGAGTGTTCTTGTAAGTTATGTCCAATACCCGGAATATAGGCAGTTACTTCGATACCGTTGCTCAAGCGCACACGGGCAACCTTCCGCAATGCGGAATTCGGTTTTTTTGGCGTAACCGTCATTACACGGGTGCATACACCGCGCTTCTGCGGGCATGACTGCAATGCAGGACTCTTGGTTCGCGAGCTGACCGCTTTTCGTCCCTGCTTTATCAATTGATTAATTGTAGGCATTTGCCCTAACTCCTTATATCTCTCCGCCAGCACTACGGATTAAGCTATAACAATAGACATTTATTTTAATGCACTATATGCGGTCTGTCAATCCTCAAAGTCCCCTGCATCTCCTGCCGGTTCGTCAAGCG
>CAUVKE010000198.1:0-3710 GCA_963552415.1 uncultured Treponema sp. | reverse complement strand
ACCTCCTCCGCCAAGCTCTCAATACTCCGCTTATTCTTCTGCGTAATTTCGTTTACTTCCTGTACGGCATTGTTGATTTGTACGGCTCCTGATGCCATCTCGTTCATGCTCTCGGTGATAACACGGGTAAGGTCATCCAGTTTTTGCATCTCCTCTGCAACACCCTCTCCGCCTTTCAGCATTTCTTCCGAGTCTGCCTGCACTTCTACCGTTACCGTGTTAATGCTCTTAATGGCTGTCAGCACTTCCTTGCTGCCGTTCTCCTGCTCCTGCATCGCTTCGGTGAGCCGGTTACTCATTTCTTTCACCTGTTCTGCAAGGCTGAAAATAGCATTGAACTTTTCTTCTACCGTTTTTGATGAAGCGGAGAGGGTTTCAATTTCTCCCGATAGGGTTTTAAGCGTTGCGGTAATGGTTTTACCTTGTGTCGAAGATTCCTCAGCCAGTTTACGGATTTCATCAGCGACAACGGCAAAGCCCTTACCCGCTTCTCCTGCGTGAGCCGCTTCGATCGCCGCATTCATCGCCAAAAGGTTAGTCTGCGAGGCAATGTGTTGGATAACGCTGCTTGCTTCCATCAACGAGCCGGACTCTTCTGCAATTTTTTGAGTTACGGTATTAGAAGTAACAAGAGTAGCTTTACCGTCGCCGGTTGCAGCTGTAAGACTTTTGATTACATCATCGGTTTTGCCGAGGGTTTGTCCGATAGAGGCGATATTAGCAACCATCTCCTCTACGGAAGAAGAAGACTGCGCGACGCTCGCCGCTTGCGTTTCGATACTGTTATTGAGCTGCTTAATGGTGCGGACAATCTCCTCTACAGTCGCCGCCGTTTCGGTAACGCTTGCCGCTTGAGTCATTGCCTGCTGCTTCACCCCATCGATGTTGGCGCTGATTTGATTAACAGCGCTAGCGGTTTCGGTCATATTGGAAGCGAGTTCATCGCCGACTTCTTCCATGGCGTTGGAGTTTATTCCGACCGCTTGAATTGACTTACCGATTTTCGCAATTGTTTCGTTGAAGTATTCGGACATATCGGTAATCTCATCATTGCCGCTCACCGGTAGACGAACGGTTAAGTCTCCTTCTCCTTGTGCGATATTCTGTAGAGCGGTAACTACGGTTTTAATCGGTTTTACTATCATACCAGCAACAAAATAGACAACGATTAAGGCGGTAAGTAAGATGATTGCACCGATAGCATACATTGAAAGACGCAATGTATTGACCGTTCCCATAAATTCATTTACAGGCGCTTTTATTACCACTGCCCAATCAGTCGTTTTAATCGTTGCAAAAGAGGCGATGAAAGAGGTTCCTTTATAGGTGTAGTATCCGACTTCAGTTTCATCTATTTCAAGAGAACGGCTTAAAAAGGCCGCAGTAGAAGCAAGTTCCGAATCGTTTTTTGCGCTTTCGATTAAATTGTACATTTTTTCTACAACGCTTTGATCCTTATGGGCGACAGTTGTGCCTTCTATGCCCAGTACATAGCAATTACCGGTTTGACCGATTACAATATCGTCAATGTTATCGGAGAGCCAGTTGCCGGGAATAAGAGCCACCAAAGACGAAATATGGTTTTTATTATCGTCCATAACAGGCACAATGACCGCTATAACGAGTTTGTGCAGAACAGGCGACATAAAAGGTTCCGAAAAAAATTGTTGTCCGCCGTTGGAGGTTTTATACCACGCAAGATGTGAAATATCCGTTGCTCTACCATCGCTGGTGTAGAGCATTCCGTTTCTATCGGCAATATTGAAATCGAGAATTTGATTATTAAAGGCGATCTCTTTATCGAGCAGCTTGCTTTTTTCCGTAAAAGAAATATTCGGATCCCGAAATGCGGGCATACGTGCAATACCTTCAAGAAACTGCAAAAAAGCAGTAATGCGTCCGTCAATCACTTCTGCAACATCGGTTGCTTTGTCGATAAGATGCGCTTCAACCTTTTCGGTTACGGCCTTGCGCGCAGTTCTAACTGCGAGAAAGCCTTCGATAGTCGAAGCAAGTGCAATCAATAACCCGAAGATAAGAATAAGTTTGAAGCGAAGAGAAAAGCGTTTTTTTGCTTTTCCGGAAGTGTTTACCGCCCCTCTCTCCGACCCATTATTGTTATGGGGGGGGGGGGGGTACAATATACGAGTTTTTCATAACTGTCAAGCCCCTTTCCCTAAAAAAAGAATAGTTTTTATGCGGATTTACCGTAAATATCGGCAGAATTGATGTTCAGCGGTAAATCCGATATAGACTTATTATAACATGGAAAGAACAAAACCGCAAGAAAAAATATTACCAAAAAATTTGTAACGTTTTGTAAAGTTCTGAGCGGCATAACACCCTTATATCAGCGATTGTATATCCGAGAAAATGATCTACCATGGGTATATGTTCTCTCTGGTGTCTTATTTACAATTATATTCGGCTAAAAATTCATTCGGCGTATATACGGGTATTGTTGAACCGAGAAAATCTTTTTTATTACGAGTAATAATACAATCGACTGTTTCTTCTAGTGCACACTGATATTGTAAACCATCTTCAAAATCAGGAAATGTTTTATTCCTTAAAGCATGTAAAATGCTTTCTTTGTTTGCACTACCAATTTCAATAATTTCGAATAAGTTATAAAAAAGTTCTCGTATATTCTCTGACGGAATATATTTCTTTAAAATATAAAATAATGTTGAAATAGTATGAACTGCTACAACACCCGTGATTTCATTATTCTTACATCTTTTAATAATATTCTGTGCATTATTAAAAAAAACAGGGCGCTTTGCTAAAAAATCTACTAAAATGTTTGTATCAAGTAAGACTTTCATATTTCTTAACTGTTTCTTCTGCAATATCGTGTTTATAATCAATATCCGACGGAATGCAGCCTGCATATTGCATCAGTATATCATACGCTCTGTTTTTTTCTTGCTGAGATGTTTCTTTTGCGTTTTTGCTATCTATTTTTTTCATCTTTGCAAATAGATATTCAATATAATGCTGTACTTCCTGTTGCATATCTTTTGAAAGCATATTGTATTGCCGCATCATGATTTTATTCATACCATCCTTCCTCAATGTTATTTCTTACCCAAAAACGGCTTTCCGCAAAATGGCGTTTATGCGCGGTTGGTAGTCTTGAGCTTCAATTTGCAATGCTTCTACTATATCGCTATCTATGCCGACCGGTACGGTATGCTTTTTTTCATTAAACCATTCAGGATGGAGCATACGTGCAGGCTTTAGCTCTTTTAATTGCAGATCAGTCAGCTTTGGGCAGTCCGAAAAATCGGTATTCTGAAAGTTTTTAATTTCGTTTAAGCGTTCTTCCGTAAGCGGCGGAAGATTTTTAATTTCTTCTAAGGTCATTGTTTTTATAGCCATTTATTTCCCTCTTTGTTGCCTTCCTTGCAGAAATAATACGTAGACAGTCTTGTCCACATTATGTAAAAACTACAAACAGCATTTTACCGACAAAACCTACGGCATCCCAACGTATCTCTGTTTCTTCAGGATCAAGAACTATTTTAAGATTCGGGTCGGCAAAAACACGAGCAGCTTCTTCAAAAGATATCCCATGTTTGCGGTTGTTGAGTTGATTTTTGTTTTCGTCCCATTCAAATATCATCTGGGCATCTCTAAAAACTCGGTTAGATTTTTAGAGATGCCCGACGAGTTTTTGTTTAAGTCTTTATATTACAATGACTTAA
>CAUVKE010000197.1:0-3727 GCA_963552415.1 uncultured Treponema sp. | reverse complement strand
AATAATATATCATTATCCTACAGGAGGAACTGTTATGAAAGGTTTTGCAATGCTTAAATTGGGCGAAACGGGATGGATCGAAAAAGAACGTCCCGTGTGCGGCCCGCTCGATGCGATTTGTAAGCCGTTAGCGCTTGCTCCGTGTACGTCCGACGTACATACCGTATGGGAGGGAGCGATCGGTGATCGGCATAATATGATTTTAGGACATGAAGGCTGCGGCGAAGTTGTCGAAGTCGGTTCTTTAGTAAAAGATTTTAAACCGGGTGACAAGGTCTTGGTTCCTGCGATTACCCCCGATTGGAATTCACTGGAAGCACAAGCAGGGTATTCGATGCACTCAGGCGGAATGCTTGCCGGTTGGAAGTTTTCGAACTTTAAAGACGGCGTATTCGGCGAATACTTCCATGTCAACGATGCGGACGGAAATCTCGCACATATTCCGGACGGAGTAAAGATCGAACACGCGCCGATGCTATCCGACATGGTACCCACCGGTTTCCACGGCGCCGAGCTTGCCGATGTTCAGTACGGAGATTCGGTACTGGTAATCGGCATCGGCCCGGTCGGCTTAATGTCCGTTGCAGGAGCGGAGCTGCGCGGCGCTTCAAAGATTTATGCGGTAGGTACCCGTCCTGCCTGTATTGCAGCGGCAAAGTTCTACGGCGCAACCGACATTATCAGCTACAAGAACGGTCCCATCGATAAGCAGGTGCTCGACCTTACTCACGGTAAAGGCGTAGACAAGGTTATTATCGCAGGCGGCACCGTCGATACCTTTGACGAAGCCGTTAAAGCGTTAAAAGCCGGCGGCAAAATCGGAAACGTCAACTATCTCGGTTCAGGTGTTTCCATCAAAATTCCGCGCGTGGAATGGGGTGTCGGAATGGGACACAAGCAGATCAACGGCGGGTTAATGCCCGGCGGACGGCTTCGCATGGAAAAACTGAGCAGCCTCGTCGCAGTCGGTAAGCTTGACCTGTCAAAGCTCATCACCCATACCTTCAAAGGCTTTGAGAATGTCGAAAAAGCGCTCTATTTAATGAAAGATAAACCTGCCGACTTAATCAAACCGGTTGTTATCATCTAAAGCCGACACCCTCCCTTGGTGGGTACTGAGCTAAAAAATACCGCCGCTTGATTCGGTTATGGATTGAGCGGCGGTATATATTTTATTCTATGAAGATTTTTGTGATTTCAGGCTTTTTAGGAGCAGGTAAAACAACCTTTATTCAAGCGCTTTCCCAAAAAACAGGCATAGACTTTGCTGTTATGGAAAATGAATACGGCGAAGCAGGTATCGACGGAGCCCTTTTGAAGCGAGACCGATTAAAGGTGTGGGAGTTGACCGAAGGATGCATTTGCTGTTCACTGAAATCCGATTTTGCTTCCTCCATATTGACAATTGCAAATACGCTGGCTCCCGAATATCTCATCGTGGAGCCGACCGGCGTTGGCTTACTCAGCGCGGTGCTGAACAATATCGGTAAAATCGAATATGACCGCATACAGCTCCTTGAGCCGGTTACCGTCGCGGATGTGCATTGTGTTGAGCATTATCTAAAAGAGTTCGGCGACATCTACGCTGATCAGTTGAAAAATACGCCGCGTATCCTTCTTTCTAAAATAGAAAACACTTCTGCTGAAGAGCTAGACCGTATTACCGCAATACTCCGCACAGTGAATCCTCATGCGGAAATCCTCAATACCCCATATCAAAATCAATCTGAAGAATGGTGGCGCCGGTTGTTGCAAACTCCGCTGAACAAACAGCGCACCATAGTACTCCCTGAAAAAGACCACGCGCCCGATTTGGAAAATATCAGCTTTAGCGGCATCTCTGTCGATACCGTTAACGAGCTTTTGGAGCTGCTGACTGCATTACTACGTGGGTACTTTGGCGCTGTCTACCGCGCAAAAGGATTTGTGTCTATCGGCGGACAATGGACAAAATTCGACATTGTCGATAGACAGTACACCGTTGCCGTTTGCGGCCCGATGCCTGAATCAAAAGCCGTGATAATCGGACAAAAGCTCGACCGTGAACGGCTGCGCAGAGCCTTTACTGCAGCTGCGCCTCTATCGTACCGACCGTACACAATAGCTCAAGGAGCGGAATACGGATCGAAGCCTGTGAAGTATTTCCCGATCTCGTCTGTACGGTAACCGTTCCGACGGGACTGATGTGCGCCGTTTGTACCTTATACGGAACATCGACGGTTAGTGCGAATTCGGCGTTGCGGAGTTCTGCTGCAATCTTTTTTCCGTAAGCGGCGCCGATCAGCTCTTCGTATTCCGCAGGCGGTATTGCATCGCCGGTAAACAGCGGCGCCATCAGCATATCGATAAAATCACGGCTTTCCTGCGGCAGTATCTCCAAAAACGATGAGATATTTTCGGGAGAAATATGCAATACCGCTTTTCGTTCTTTTTTATCATAACCAATAACATCCTTGAGCAGCACATGAGTCTGCGGTACAGTGCAGGAAATGCGTAACCCCAATGCTCCTTGCAGTGCAATATCTTGAACGTTGATTCCTTCTTTTATAAACGCTTCTTTCAGCTCTTGAACATTAAATACGGATTGCTCATCAGGCTGCTCTGCCTTTTGTTTCAGTAAACGCGTAATATTCTTTTCCAACAAACTGCTCGGTATAAATTCCGCAGTGAGGCCGTAATCCGCATTATCCCGTATAACGATATGAGCGGAAGAAGAACAAGAAACCGTAATAAACGCCGCAATACAGCATACTAATATGCGATATAGTATTTTCATAATAACAACTCCTCTTAATTTTAGACAATATCAAGGTAACCGCGCTAGAAATATTTTAAGCGGTTGCTTTCCTACCGTGCGAAATTTTATCTAAAATTTCGCACGGATATCAGGATGAATAGTACAATTCTCAGGTGTTCTCGAAAAGAACGGAATCTTTGACTCGGCAAAAAAAATCTCTTCCGGCTTCATAATACTGCCTGCAAAACGATACGTTTTTTTCCAGTACGGTTCTTGGATCGTCGAAATAATAACCCCGGTGCGCGGCCCGTCCGACGCCGAATGAATAAATTTTCCTGCGCCGATATAAATACCGACATGGGAAATACCGCCGGCCGTGTTAAAGAAAAGCAAATCACCCGGTTGAATTTCTTCGTTCGTGATTCTTTTTGTATATTCGGCAATCGCATCGGAACGGCGCGGCATCTGCAGCTTTAAAATATCGGCTCCATTGCGGAAAACAAAACCCGAACAGTCCATCCCCTTAGGAGAATGGCCTGCGTAACGGTAGGGCGTACCAAGATAGCGCAAAGCATTATTGACGAATGCAATCCGTTGAGACTCTTTTGAAGAAGACACCCCAAAAAGGAACGGTATTGCCGCCAATATAAAAAATAAATAGAAAAAAAGAACTCGTATATCTTTCAAAATCATGTAAAATAATTATACTAAAAATAAGAAAAAATTGCAATTTTAAAAGTATCAGTAAAAAATTATAGGGCATCTCTAAAAATCTAACCGAGTTTTTAGAGGCGCCCTGTATATAAAGGAGCTTATCGATATGTATGAAATGTCAAAACGGCCATGGGCATTCCTCGATGCATGGCGCGGAAAAAAATTTACCGGCGAATGGCCGACGTTGCCTGAAATGTTTGAAATCACCGCAGAACGGTACCCCGATAGAAACTGTTTAACGGTTTTTGAGCCGGATAGAATCACGCTTACCTATTC
>CAUVKE010000196.1:0-3734 GCA_963552415.1 uncultured Treponema sp. | reverse complement strand
GGCGCAATCGGGGATAGATAAAATCGCAGCAAATTACGATAAATTGGCTGCAAAAGGGAAAATAACGGCGGAAGCGGTCGCTGAAATAAAAGGAAATTTAAAGACCGGCGTATATAAAGATTTAGCCGACAGTGATTTAGTTATTGAAGCCATACTGGAAACAAGCGAAGCTAAAAAAACTCTGTTTACCGAACTGGACGGTATTTGCAAAGAATCCGCCATTTTTGCAACAAATACATCTTCCCTGTCAGTTACCGAAATTGCGAAAGGCATTAAGCATCATGTTATCGGTATGCACTTCTTTAATCCTGCCGATCGAATGAAATTGATAGAAGTTATTTCGGGAATCAATACGCCTGTTGAAGTAAAAAATACTATTATAGAAATCGCTAAGAGTTTGGGAAAAACGCCTGTTGAGGTACACGAAGGCCCCGGCTTTGTGGTGAACCGGATTCTTATCCCTATGATTAACGAAGCTGCTTTTATTCTGCAGGAAGGAATTTCGACTGCCGAAGATATTGATACGGCAATGCAGCTTGGCGCAAATCATCCGATGGGGCCTTTGGCGCTCGGAGATTTAATCGGTCTTGATGTTGTATTGGCTATTATGGACGTATTGTACCGTGAAACGGGAGACAGCAAATATCGCTGCTGTACGCTTATCCGTAAGATGGTACGCGGCGGATTACTCGGACGTAAAAGCGGAAAAGGTTTTTACGACTATTCAAAGTAAGCAATGGAGAAATATAGATGAGCACGGTTTTAGTTCAAATAGACGGTCATATTGCAACGGTTACGATTAACAAACCCGAGGTTTTAAATGCGCTCAGCACGGCAGTTTTGGCGGATCTTAATCAAGCTTTAGACGAAGTTGAAAAAGTAGAAAATATTTACGCGGTTATTCTTACCGGAGCGGGCGAAAAAAGCTTTGTTGCCGGTGCGGATATTTCAGAGATGAAGGATATGGACGCAAAACAAGCTGCTCAGTATGCAGAATTTGCCGACAAAATATTTTTCCGCATAGAAGACTTCCATTGCCCGGTCATTGCTGCCGTCAATGGTTTCGCTTTGGGCGGCGGCTGTGAACTTGCAATGGCGTGCGATATCCGTATCGCTTCGGAAACAGCCCGTTTTGCACAGCCTGAAGCAGGCTTAGGTATTACACCCGGCTTCGGCGGTACACAGCGGCTTGCACGGCTTATCGGAGCAGGACGCGCCAAAGAGCTTATCTATACCGGCCGCCCAGTAAAAGCTGACGAGGCGTTTTCAATCGGTCTTGTCAATAAGGTGACAAAGCCGGAGAATTTGATGGCGGAAACGATTGCTATGGCGCAAACTATTTGCCAAAAAGCTCCCTTCGCTGTCAAAAAAGCAAAAGAGGCTATCAACAGGGGCTTGCAGGTAAGTATCGACAAAGCAGTTGCCGTTGAAACGGAAGAATTTGCTCAATGTTTTACAACAGAAGACCAAAAAATGGCGATGAATGCCTTTGTCAAAAAAGAAAAGGTAGAAAAATTTTATAACCGATAGGAATAGTTTATGGATTATCATTCGTTATACAAACAAAAGCTGACCACAGCGGAAAAGGCAGCACAAATAGTCAAGTCGGGCGATTGGCTTGACTTCGGATGGGGAAATAACACTCCCGTCGCATTCGATAAGGCATTAGCCGCCCGGCTGCCTGAGCTTGAAGATGTCAATATCAGGGGCGGTGTGGTACTGCGGGAACTTGAAGTCTTTAAAATAAAGGATCCTGCGGATCATCTTACATGGAATTCTTGGCATATGTCGGGCTACGAGCGTAAAACTATCTCCGCCGGTTTCGGTTATTATGCACCGCTCCGCTATTCCGAACTACCGCGCTGGTATTATGAAAACATTAAGCGCCTTAACGTATCGATTTTTCAAACAACGCCGATGGATAAGGACGGCTTTTTCAATTTCGGCTTGAATGCCTCTCACCTTAAAGCGGTTACGGATTGTGCGGATATCGTTATTGTAGAAGTCAATACCAATATGCCGAACTGTGTGAACGGTGTCGATGATAAGATTCACATTTCCGATATCGATATGATCATCGAAGGCGGTAATCCACCGATAGACGAGCTTGTCGATAAGGGCGAACCGACCGAAGTGGATAAGGCTGTCGCAAAGCTCATCATCGAAGAAATTCCGAACGGGGCATGCCTGCAGCTCGGTATCGGCGGTATGCCTAATACGCTCGGCGCGATGATTGCAAAATCCGATTTAAAAGACCTCGGCGTACACACGGAAATGTATGTCGATGCCTTTGTCGATATCGCCAAAGCGGGAAAAATCACCGGCGCACGGAAGGCAATCGATACGGGTAGACAGGTATTTGCCTTTGCCGCAGGGACAAAAAAACTCTACGATTATGTACACAACAATCCGGTATGTATGGGGGCGCCCGTCTCCTATACGAACGACGCGCGGGTGATTGCTCAAATCGATAACTTTATGTCCATCAATAATGCGGTGGATATTGACTTATTCGGTCAAGTAAATGCCGAAACGTCGGGAACCAAACATATTTCGGGAGCCGGCGGGCAGCTCGACTTCGTATTGGGCGCGTATTTATCCAAGGGCGGAAAAAGCTTTATCTGCTGTTCATCCACCTTTAAGGATAAAAACGGAACGCTTTCTTCCCGTATCCGTCCCACACTTGCACACGGCTCCGTCGTTACGGACACCAGAACCAATGTCCATTGGTTTGTTACCGAATACGGAAAGGTCAACTTAAAGGGCTTATCGACATGGCAGCGGGCCGAAGCCTTAATTTCGGTCGCACATCCCGATTTTAGAGATTCGCTCATTGCCGAAGCGGAAAAACTTCATATATGGAAACGCTCCAATAAACGGTAATTCTTTAAATTCTCCTTTATAAAGGAAATAGAGTATGCAAACAATTAAAAATATAAAAGCGGTTTTTTTTAGCCCTACCGGCAATACAAAGCGTATGGCCGAACAACTGGCAGCACAGCTTTCACAAAAACTGAATGTTCCGGTTGAAACGGATGACTTTACGCTGCCGGCTGCCCATGTCGACACCAGAACATATTCGTCTGAGGATTTGGTTATCTTCGGTGTGCCGACCTACGCAGGGCGTATTCCGAATAAGGTACTGCCCTTTGTACAAACCCTGTTCAAGGGGAATCAAACACGTGCAATCGCAGTGGTTACCTTTGGGAACCGCAGCTTCGACAACTCGTTGATCGAACTGCACAGTGAATTGGAAAAGAATAACTTTTTGGTAGTTGCTGCCGGTGCCGTAGTATGCAAGCATGCATTTGCCGAGGTAGGAATCGGAAGACCGGACGCCTCCGATGAGGAGCGGATAACTGCTTTTGCCGATACGGTTTTTGAAAAACTTCAAAAATCAGCGGAAGCGCTGCCCGATACTGCAATAAAAAGAAACGAGGCGCTCACCGCCTATTATGTGCCGCTTGGAACCGATGGAAAACCGGTCAATTTTTTAAAAGCAAAACCGGTTACCGATAAGGCAATATGCGACAACTGCGGCGTTTGCGCGGCCGCGTGCCCGATGGGTTCCATCGACAAAAATGACGTTTCGTTAGTCCCCGGCATCTGCATAAAATGCCAAGCCTGTATTGTGCATTGCCACACCAAAGCAAAATCATTCGACGACCCGCTGTTCCTGTCGCATAAGGCCATGTTGGAACAAAACTATACGCGTCCTGCTGTTTCGGAATTCT
>CAUVKE010000195.1:0-3754 GCA_963552415.1 uncultured Treponema sp. | reverse complement strand
GTCGATGAAGGCGCTTATCTGCACTTTATCGAAGGATGCAGCGCACCTAAGTACTATAAAAATGCGCTCCACGCGGGCGCCGTCGAGCTGTATGTCGGCAAAAAGGCGACCATGCGCTATTCCACTATCGAAAACTGGTCGCGGAACCTCTACAACCTGAACACCAAGCGGGCAATCGTAGAAGAAGACGGCGCTATCGAATGGGTGTCCGGCTCGTTCGGCTCGCGCGTAACAATGCTCTATCCTATGAGTATTTTGAAGGGAGACCGCTCGCGCTCCGAGTTTACCGGCGTTACCTTCGCTTCCGCCGGTCAGTGTCTCGACACCGGTACTAAAACCGTTCATATCGGCAAGAACACCGTGTCAGAAATGCACTCGCGCTCTATTGCGAAAAACGGCGGCGAGTCCAACTACCGCGGATTGCTGGTTATCGGCAAGGAAGCAACCGGCGCGAAGGCGTTCGCCGAATGCGAATCCCTCATGCTGGATAACGAGTCCCGCACCGACACCATCCCGATTATCGAAAACCATACCGACGACGCCGACATCGGGCACGAAGCGAAGATCGGACGCATCAGCGATTCGATGATTCTGTACCTAATGCAGCGCGGACTCGACGAAGCGACGGCTAAATCTTTGATTATCAAAGGCTTTGTCGAGCCGATCTCCAAAGAGCTTCCGCTCGAATATGCCGTCGAGCTGAATAACCTTATTTCCATTGAGCTTGAGGGGACGATAGGCTGATGAGAAACGACAACTATTTTAAACGGCTCGATTATCATATACAGGATGTACCGACGGCTCCTTTTTCCGGTATCTTTTTTCATACGGAATCTAAGACCGCACAGTATCTGCCGATTGAAGACTTCCTCAAAACATGCAGTGCGGAGCAGGTTGCTAAAATATTCAACACCGAAAAGTCTCCGCGCGAAAAAAACTGCGGGCTGGGGAAGCGTTTTACCGATGAGGTGCAGGCAAAGCGGAACAGCGGTTTTTACCTCAAAATTAAAGCTGATAAAACTGAATACGATAAGACCGAAAGCGGCAATCTTTCCGGCGCTGACGGTGCTGCCGGTCAAGATTTTTTCGTGCACTTCACCGTTGACGCGGCTCATTCCGTGTTGTTTGACCGGAGCTATATCGACATAGCGGATAACGCTGCGGCGCGGCTCATCCTGTACTTTGACACCGATGAAAAGTCTCCGGCGCTGCAATCGTATCGGAATGGGCTCATCAGTATCCGTGTCGGGAAACATGCCGCAGTCGAAATTATCAAAATTCAGAACTTTGCAGACACCGCGCTCAATTTTGAAACCGTGCGGATGGATGTCGGCGAAAGAGCAAGGGTAACCGTTCACGAAATACAGCTCGGTTCGCAAAAAAGCGGTGTGTCTTATTCTTCCTATATGCAGGAAGATTGGGCGGAAGTGTACATCTTCCCGCTGTACTTTGTCGATAAAACGCGCCGGATGGACTTGGAACATAATCTGATTATCAACGGCAAGAGTACGCTGTCGGAGATAAAAGCCCGCGGCGCGCTGAAAAACGAGGCGCATAAGGTTTTCCGCGGCAATATTTTCTTGAATAAGGGCTGCTCAGCCTCCGTCGCCCGCTTTGCGGATAACAGCATCATGCTTGATAAAAATGCCGCCGGTACGAGTATTCCGACCATCTTCTGCGATGAAGATGACGTTATCGGGGAGCATGCCGCGAGCTTTGCCGCCATCGATAAAGAAAAACTCTACTATTTAATGAGCCGCGGCTTCGACGAGCTCAGCGCCAAAAAGCTGATTATCGACGCTGCCTTCCGCCCCGTCTTTAACAGTATTCCCGATGAGGCAATACGGAACCGGCTGAACGCAGAGTTTGATGCGCGCCTATCAACGCAGGCCTAGCCTCAAGCGGAGAAAACGGCTGTATCCGGCAAAATAGTTGGCAACCGCACTGAAAATATTTAAAGCGGGTGCCTTCCTAATGTGCGAAATATTAGATAATATTTCGCACCCTATTTTTAGAAAAAGGATGGGGTTACCCTCGAAGGAATGAGCTATGTATAAAGACTACTTTCCACTGCTGCAAAACCGGAATATTCACTATTTGGATGCTGCCGCAACCGCGCAGCGTCCGCAGGCAGTGCTCGACGGCGTACAGGCATACTACACCCGCAGCAATGGAAATGCAGGACGCGGCTCCCATACCCTTGCGATGGAATCCTCCGCATTGATTGAAGCCGCCCGCACTGCAGTAAGCGGTTTTATCGGCGCCGACGATTCCGGCGAGGTCATTTTTACCAAAAATGCGACTGAATCGCTCAATATTATTGCATACTGCTACGGATTGGAGCAGCTTCACGCCGGCGATGAAATAATCATTTCAATTGCCAACCATCACGCAAACCTTATCCCGTGGCAGTTTGTTGCGCGGAAAACCGGCGCCGTGCTGCGGTATATCTACCTTGATGAACACGGCAACTTCGACATAGCGGGTTTTAAAGCCCTGCTCGGCAACCGTACCAAAATTGTAGCGGTAACTGCCGCCGTCAATACCACCGGGGTTGTCTTTCCGGTACAGGAGATCATCACAGAAGCGCATAAGCACGGCGCCGTTGCCGTCATCGATGCGGCTCAGTCCATTGCTCATTTTCCGCACGATGTTGCGGCATGGGATTGCGATTTCCTTGCATTTTCGGGACACAAGCTCTATGCGGAGTTCGGCGCCGGAGTGCTGTATGCAAAGCGCACACTGATCGAAAAAATGCCGCCCTTCCTTTACGGCGGCAGCATGATTGAGTTTGTCGGTGAGCAAACCAGCGAATTTAAAGCGGGCGGCGCAAAGTACGAAGGCGGCACCTTGGATACCGCAGCAATTCATTCTTTACAGTTGAGTATCGACTTTTTGAAAAAGCTCGGGCTTGAGGAAATACACCGCTATGCGGAAGGATTGCACCGCTCACTCTTAACCGCTTTGAAAGAGCTCGACTTTGTAGAAGCGTACTATACGGATGCGCAGCGGCGGGTGCCGACCGTCGCCTTTAACGTCAAAGACGTCCATTCGCACGACACTGCGTATATTCTGGATGAGCAAGGCGTTATGGTCAGAAGCGGCCACCACTGCACGCAGCCGCTGATGGACTACATGGGTATCAACTCCTGCTGCCGCGCAAGCCTCGGTATCTACAACACGCAAGAAGACATCGACGCCCTCGCCGCCGCACTCAAAAAAGTGTACGAAATCTTTAAACGGTAGATTGCCTAATGGGTGATGAACTGACTCTTTTTTTCGGCGGAGATATCTGCGGAACACTCGGCGTCGATATTGCAGTACGAGTGATACCGGAGCTGCTCAAAGCTGAAAAACTTGATTTTATAATCGTAAACGGAGAAAATGCGGCGAAAGGCTCCGGCATAGAATTGGAACAAGCCGAGCGGTTATTTGCTGCCGGAGTTGATGTGATTACCGGCGGGAATCACAGTATGGAGCGGTTTGACTTACGAGCCGGTTTCGGACAGGAACCACGGATACTGCGCCCCGCAAACTACCCGCTTGCGCCGGGCAGCGGTATCATCACCGTGCGTAAACCTCAAGGGACGTTGACGGTACTGAATATGCAAGGAAGGGAAAATATGCGCCCAATCGATTGTCCCTTCCAAACGGCTGACCGTTTATTAGCGGAACAGGCTGACGGCATAGTCATGGTTGATTTCCATGCGGAATCGGTACAGGAAAAAGAAGCCCTCGCGTATTATCTTGACGG
>CAUVKE010000194.1:0-3764 GCA_963552415.1 uncultured Treponema sp. | reverse complement strand
TACGTTATCGGGCTTCTGCAATTCGGCAACCTGTCCGCGGAATACTTCAAGCTGCTCGTCGATATAGGCAGCATCGACATCTTCTTTCTTTACATAGAGCGGGGTAAATGCTGCTGCGTGGAGACAGCAGTCATACGCAAAGTCCTTGAATGCTTTCTCGGCAAATACGGCGGGCTTATCGGATTTCAATACGACGATAACGCCGGTCTTTTTGTCGGAGTGGACGTAGTGTGCAATGTATTCGTCGCTGCCCGCTTGTACGGCAGTTAAGCGCCGTAAGCCCATATTCTCGCGTACGCGTGTTGCAAGGTCGAGTACCATATCGCTCAATTCTTGTTGAACATCGGTATAGCCTTTTGCAAGAGCGGTTTCTGCAATTTTATCGCCGACTGCGATAAAATCGGCATTTTTTGCGACAAAGTCGGTCTCGCAGGTTAATTCCGCCATCACCGCTTTAGAATCGGCGTTTTTAACAACGATGATACCTTCGCTGGTCGCGCGGCTTGCACGTTTTTCAACGGCGGCAAGACCCTTTTCTTTTAAGTATTTTTCCGCTTCTTTTGCGTCGCCGTTACATTCCTGCAAAGCTTTTTTACATTCCATCATACCGGCGCCGGTCTTTTCGCGCAGCGCCTTTACATCAGATGCTTTTATTTCCATAAATTAATTTCTCCCTCAATCTTTGTGCATGGTAAGATACCGCCGAAAGCATACACACCGTTCAGCGGCAGGCTATACATTCTTTAGCGGTCGCCGTACAGCGTGTCTTCGTCGATTAAAGAGCTGCTGCTGTCATCCGCTTCTTCTTCGGTTTCGTTCTTTTCCGAAGGGGTATAGTTGGAATAATCCGTAATTTCCTCATCTTCGCGATCTTGATACGGATCGATACCGGAATCGTTGAATCCCTCGTCTCCGTCCTGCAAGTTTTCAATGATCTTGAGGCCGCTTTCGTTATCAGCTTCGATAACGGCATTTGCAATAATCTGAGTGAACAACGAAATTGAGCGGATGGCGTCGTCGTTACCCGGAATCGGATAGTCGATTCCTTCGGGGTTACAGTTTGTATCGACAACTGCGACAATCGGGATTCCCATGCGGCGTGCTTCGCTGATGGCAATGGTCTCTTTCCGTGTATCAATGATAAAGATAATACCCGGCAAGTCTTTCATTTCTTTAATACCGCCGAGGTTCTTTTCGAGCTTGGCTTTTTCTTTCTGCAGCACTGCGACTTCTTTTTTGGTAAGGCTGTCAAAGGTGCCGTCGTTTTCCATTTTTTCGATTTTCTTGAGACGTGCAAGACTTTTCTTAATGGTAGAAAAGTTGGTCAACATTCCGCCGAGCCAGCGGTTGTTAACATAGAACATTCCGCAGCGTTCAGCTTCTTTTGCAATGGTTTGCTGTACTTGTTTTTTGGTTCCGACAAATAAGACCGATTTTCCTGCTGCGGTTGTCTTCCGTACCGCCTCGTATGCCTCGCGGATTGCAGTGATGGTTTTCTGCAAATCGATAATGTGGATACCGTTCCGTTCCGCAAAAATGTATTTCTTCATCCGCGGATCCCAGCGTTTTACCTGATGTCCGAAGTGAACACCGGATTCAAGCAGGTTTTTCATGGTTACTACTGCCATGGTTACTCCTTCACGAGCTTTTAAAGCCCATCCTTCTCTATTTCTCTAAAAATGCACTCAAGGTGTTTCTAAAAACGTGATGAGATTTTAGGGGTTCCTCTTTGCATTTTAGGATATTTACACAGCTGCCGTTTTTAAGTAAAGCTATAGCCGTGCTCTGTCAAAATATCATATAACTCATAAATAGGCAAGCCTACGATTCCGCTGTATGAACCCTCTATTTTTGTAATAAAACACGCCGCCGTCCCCTGTATGCGGTAGGCTCCGGCAGCACCCTGCCACTCTCCCGTACTGAGATACCAGTTAATTTCAGCTTCCGACAATGCCTTAAAAAACACTTCGGAACTGCTGATTCGGGTGGAAATGTGCTGTAATTTTTCGTCATAGCAACAAATCGCCGTTATAACCTTATGCGCAGTATTGGAATACGATTGCAGCATCTTGCGGGCATCGTCAATATCGGCGGGCTTTCCCATCGGCGTACCATTAGAAAAAATGAGCGTATCGGCAGCGATAATCCACGGCGTATTGATTTTGAGCGGAGAGCGAAGCACCGCCTCTGCCTTCCGCAATGCAATCTGCTCTACCGCTTTTTCCGGAGGAAGATCAGGTGCGACAACTTCATCAGCTTCCGACGGAATACTGATAAATGGTATATTCAAACGTTTTAAAATATCCTGCCGCTGCGGCGACTTGGATGCAAGGATAATCGGTTCCATTCCTAACAGTATACGAGAGGAAGCTTAAAAAAACAAGCAAAAAAAACGATAAAACAAGAGAATTCGCATCAGGATAGTCACCTACCCTGCATAA
Organism: uncultured Treponema sp.; assembly: GCA_963552415.1. GTDB lineage: Bacteria > Spirochaetota > Spirochaetia > Treponematales > Treponemataceae > Treponema. Next base: position 1,323 of record CAUVKE010000194.1, on the reverse strand, counting down.
GGGCAAAAAGCATCTCAAACATCTCTCTTGCCGTACTGCCGTAGCGTGCGTCAAGCCGGTTTAATACGGAAGCAATAACTCCCCTCCCCTGCGCTTCCGCATCGGCAATCGAACCGCTTGAACTCAGCAATGCTATCGCTTTTTCGACCGCAGGAGAATCGATACCTTCTCGCTGCGCCTGTTCAAAATAAGCGGTAAGAGAGGCCGCATCTTCGGGATGTTTTTCGATATGCAGTATTGCGGGCATACTCTTTTTCCCTTCTACAATATCGTCGCCCCGTTTTTTCCCGGCATTTCCCGTACTGATATTTTTTGCATCATCGAGTATTTGAAAGCCGACGCCGGCTTCTGCAAACAGCGCAGCAAAAGATTTGCTTTCTTCATGTTCTTTTCCTGCAGCGCGCATACCGGTATAGGCGGCAAGCGCAGCGAGCGCTCCGGTCTTTAAGCGGATCATCCGTTCATAATCCTGCCGCGAAGGGAAAAAACCCGCCGTCCGATGCCAGTGGATATCGAGCGCCTGCCCTTCATGCAAGGCACGGATATGCGTCAGCGCCGCAGTATATAAATCAAGTTTTATGTCGGCAGGGGCATGATAGCCTTCAATCGATTGCAATGCCCGAAAGTAAAGCCAGCTGCCCGAATTGAGTGCTGAATCGAGTCCGTAGGCCACATGAGCGGCAGGCATCCCGCGGCGCAGTTCGGAATTGTCTTCTATATCATCATGAATAAGGCTTGCCGTATGGATTCCTTCGATGAGCGGCGCAAGCGTGTAAATGTCATCGCCGTTACCCCCTGCAAGCTGATAGGCAAGAACCGCAAGCAGCGGTCTCCAGCGTTTTCCGCCGCCGGACACCAATGAGGCGCACGGAGCGGATAAAAGTGCAATAGGATTTTGTTCCGTAGCGGACTCCGGTACATCGGGTAAAAATGCAGTGCGCAGTGCGCCTTCAATCTTTTCAAGCCGTTGCTTAAATTCATCATTCATACTACTATTATACTTCATATTTTATTGATAGAGAACTACTCTAGCAAAGTGCAAAGGAACAGATGGGAAATCAGTATCGGGAACCGGACTATTGGTCGCGGAAGGCTTTTGCGGAAGGCTATCCTGCGCGGTCAGTCTATAAATTAGAAGAAATGCAAAAGAAATTTAATCTATTCGGGAAAAACGACAGCGTGCTAGACCTCGGCGCCGCGCCGGGCAGCTGGACAACGTTTTTGTTGCGGTTTCTTTCTCCGGAAGGGCGCGTATGTGCAGTGGATTTGCAGCCGCTTTCGGAATCGATACGGGATCCGCGGCTTTCGTTTTTCCAAGGGGAT
>CAUVKE010000193.1:0-3778 GCA_963552415.1 uncultured Treponema sp. | reverse complement strand
CAAAACTAATGAAGCTTGAAGCTTTTGATATTGATATGATTACAAAGATGACCGGTCTCTCCCATGAAGAAATAGAAGCCCTGAACTAATTCATAATTCTTAATTTAATTACCCATTACCAATTATTAAAAGAGGGGGTAGCGGAGGATACTTGCCGCCGCTTGTACCAAAAAGAAGCAAGATTTGAGGGGAACCGAAAATCCTTGCTCCGATACGACAGAGAAGGCGGCAAGAGCCGGAGCTCAGGGGGAGACTTCCCCCTTATAGATAGCACAGTATACAGTAATTACAAATTACACATTACCCATTACAAATTATCAATTAACTAAGGTGGCAAGATGCTTACGATACAAAATGTTTCAAAGACGTATGGACGGTCGACGGGAAAGGCGGTTGATAACCTCTCTTTTGAGGCGAAAACTGGAGAGATTTTCGGCTTTTTGGGGCCGAACGGAGCGGGAAAAACGACGACCATCAAAATGATCACCGGTGCCATTGCGCCCGATTCGGGGGATATTCTCATCGGAGGTACCGATATACTGAAGTATCCGCTGGAAGCAAAGCGGAAAATCGGCTATGTAACGGACAATCCCGAAGTGTTTGTGCAGTTTAAGGCGCTTGAATACCTCAACTTTGTGGCGGATGTGTACGGTGTTTCAACTGAAGAGCGGCAGCAGCGGATCGCGGAATATACTGCGCTTTTTGAAATCGATACGGTACTGAACACGCGCATCGGGAGTTTTTCGCACGGTATGAAGCAAAAGCTGCTTATTGCGGCAAGCCTTATCCACCAGCCGGAACTGTGGATTTTGGATGAACCTATCGTAGGACTCGATCCCCAATCCGCGTTTCGCCTGAAAACCCTGATGCGGAGCTATGCCGATTCGGGCAAGACGGTGTTTTTTTCCACGCATATTATGGAAATTGCCGAAAAGGTATGCGATAAACTCGCGATTATCAACAAGGGACAGATGCTGTTTTGCGGGTCGCTGCCTGAACTGCAAGCACAGCGCGGCACAAACGATTCGCTTGAGCGTCTGTTCCTTATGATGACGGAAACTTCCTAAAAGCAATTTTTAGAGAAACACTGATTAATTCGAACTAAAAACCTTGAGTTTTTTAGACAACATATCAGAGGGTACCACCTATACAAAATTTTGTATAAAAAGAAAGCAACTGCTTGGAATATTTCTAATGCAGTTGCCTTGCCCATATATCCGCGGCTTCGGTGAGAAGCGATTCGGTCATTTCCCAGCTCATGCAGGGGTCGGTAATGGATTTACCGTATTCACTCTTTTCGGAGCAATGCTCCGGCGAGACGGTGCCTGCTTGAATAAAGCTTTCGAGCATACAGCCGCGGATTGCCTCAATCTGCGGCGTTTCCTGCCTCAAACGGAGGCTTTCAAGCAGGATGTCTCGCTGCTTTTCGGGCTGCCGTTGCGAGTTGCCGTGTGAGCAGTCAATTAATATCGCCGGCTGTATGCTTTGTTCCGCCAAGAGACGGCAACTTTCTTCTATCGAAGCCCTGTCGTAATTTATCCCGTGCACGCTTCCCCTCAACACAAGATGCGCATATTCGTTGCCGCTCGTATGCATCACAGCGGGGCAGCCGTTTTGCATAAGACCGAGAAAGGCATGCGGTTCCCGTGCGGAAACAATCGCGTTTATCGCCGTACTGATATCACCGTCGGTAGGGTTTTTAAAGCCGACCGGCATCGACAGCCCCGAAGCAAGTTCCCGATGTATCTGGCTTTCGGCAGAGCGCGCACCGATAGACGCCCAGCTGATAAAATCCGCAGTGTATTGCGGCACAATAGGATCGAGCAGCTCCGAAGCGGCCGGCAGCCCCAGTTCGGTAATGGCGCTCAGCGTTTTGCGCGCCGTCTCCAGCCCGCCGGTAATATTAATAACCCCATCAAGCGCGGGTTCTACAATCAAGCCGCGCCAGCCCAAACCGGTGCGGGGTTTTTCAAAATAAACCCGCATAATAATACAAAAGCAATCGCGGTATTTTGTTCGCAGGCGCATTAACCGTTTTGCATAATCCAGCGCAGAGATCGGATCATGGATGGAACACGGGCCTGCAATCAGTAAAAATCGGTTGTCTGCGCCGGACAAAATCGCTTCAACCTCTTTTCTTCCGGTCAATACCGTCCGGCATGAGGCATCCGATACCGGAATTTTTTCAAGCATAAGCTGCGGCGAAAGCAGCGGATGAACTCGCTCAATACGCCGCTGATACAACAGAGGTTGATTATTCATGGTGCTCAGCTACTCTTCAATATCCGTACTGTCGGAAGTCCGTGCAATATCGATCAGTGTAAAAAAGAGAATGACAAAGAGCGGGCCGAGCACAATTCCGTTCAATTTGAAAAAACGGATACCGCCGAGTATCGAAAAGAAGATCAGCAGCGGATGTATTTGAATACGATCTTTTAAAAATATCGGTCGCAACACATTATCCACTGAACTGATAAAAAAACCGGCAACGCAGAAAAAAAGAATCCCTTTAAGTACACCGGCTGTTAAGAATATTTCAATCGCGATCGGCACCCATACCAACGCACAGCCGAGTAAGGGCAAAAACGAACTGAAAAAAGTTAAAAAGGATAAGAGCAGCGCCCCTTCCACCTGAAACATAGTGTACACGATAAACGCCGCTGCAAACTGACATATCGAAACAAGAAAGTACCCCATAAAAAGGTTGGTAATAGTGTCCTTTACCTTTGCCGCCAGTTTTTGCCCTTCCGACACTTGAATCGGAATAGCCGTTACAAAAACAGAAGCGAGGTATTGCCCGTCGATAAACAGAAAATAGAGAGCAAAACACATGAATAGGAGCGAAAGCACAAAATTACCGATATTTTTTGCAATACTTGTCGCATAGCGGACAATCGTATTCGCATATTGCAGAAATAAATTCATCAGTTCTTTTTTTACATCAAATACCGAAAGATCGATTGTTCCCATAGAAACCTGCATGACTAATTCATTCAGCGGCGCGTCTTTTTCCATTCTCAATAACTGCGGATGCGTAATAAAAAAGTTCATCATTTTCTTTACGAACATCTGCCCTTGCCCGATTAGTTTAATCGCAAAAAAGAACAGGATTCCGGCAACCAGTATGATAATACCGACCGAAAATGACGCGGCGATAATTCTCTGCTGCATTTTAAACCATCGGGACTCAGGCTTTAGCTTTTTAAGTAGTTTATGATACAGCGGAGCGAACATGATGTAGAGAATAGCCGACCATAACAGTACGCTCGCGTAAGGCAGGAAAACCCGCGCTACCAGCACAACGGTAATTGCCAGTATGATGAAAAAAGAAACAGTTTGAAACTTGAGCGATTTCTGCATACTTATTTTGTTCCGCCTGCAGAAATTGAAGATTCGATATCTTTAAAATACCGGACGGTTCCAACGCGGAGTTCATCCGTTGCCGGTTCGTCGCACACAATAATTGCATGCGGGTGCAGTTGCAGTGCGGAAATTGTCCAGATATGATTGACGCTGCCTTCCACTGCATGACGCACCGCCCGCGCTTTGTTGTAACCGGTTGCAAGGATCATCACTTCTTCCGCATCGGTGATCGTACCGTTCGCTGGGTTTGCTTTCTCGACCACATTAGCTCCGATAATCGGTTCGCCCTGTAGGTCCGATACTTTTCCCGTGATGTGTTTTGTCAGTTGTGGCGTTGTAACCGCATCGGAAGAAGGTGTGTTGGCCTTGTACAATACGATGTGTTTGTCGTTAATTGTATAATTCACGTTTTGTC
>CAUVKE010000192.1:0-3785 GCA_963552415.1 uncultured Treponema sp. | reverse complement strand
ATTATCGTTCTTATTCACATCCTCGATATAACGTACCGAGAGATTGCAAGTCGGCGGAATACCACCGAGAACCGGAAAATCAACAAGCAGATACACACCATTCTTTTTGGTAAAGATGCCTTGCTTGAAAACTTTATCCTTGGGCATGATGAAGATGCCGTTACAAGGCTCTATACGCTTGTCAGCGATATTAAGGGCTTGGATCCGCCGATTAAAATGCAGCTACGTAACCGTATCCTTGAAAAATACAAGAACTTTAAGTTCTTCGACGAAGTGGAAAAAACGGTTACGGGACGCGGCTTGATCGTAACGTCGAAAATGCTTGAGGAAAAGAAAAAAGAATTACAGCGGCTTATTGAAGTTGAAATACCGCGTAACTCGAAAGAAGTCGGTTTTGCACTTTCCTTGGGAGACTTGCGTGAAAACTCCGAATACAAGGCGGCAAAAGAAGAGCAGAATAGACTTAACAACACGGTAAGCCGCTTGCAGGAAGAGCTGGAACGTGCTCAAGTGTTTGATCCTACAACCATTACCACAACACGGGTCGGTTTCGGCACTATTGTTGTATTGGAAAAACCCGGCAACAGCGAGAAAGAAACTTATACCATTCTCGGACCTTGGGAATCGAATCCTGAAAACGGCGTAATATCGTATATGTCGCCTCTAGGTACAAATCTCTTAAACCATAAGGTAGGAGAAACACTTTCGTTTATGGTAAACGAAGAGAAAAAAACATACAAAATCCTTGATATTTCTGCGGCAGCCGGTTGATACAAGCGGATGCCTTAAAACTAACCAAATTTTTAAAGGTATCCGATAATATAAAAAGCCTCTGCAAACCCCATATTTGTCGAGGTTCTTTTTAGATACCAGTAAAGGGGAGTACATAATGAAAAAAATAAGGATTTTTGCCGTTGCAGCGGTCTTCTGCTTAATTACATTTACATTGAGTGCTCAGACAACTCGGCAAGAGACTGCTGATGTAATCGTCCTTATGGATACTTCCGGTACCGTGTTACCCTATTATGAGGCTATCAATAAGCGTGTACTACAATCCATCATTTCAAAATTTGTACGAATAGGGGACTCCTTTCATCTTATCTCATTTAGTGCAGTTCCCCAGTATGAAATGTCACAGAAAATCAATACCGAAGCGGATTTATCCCGCGTGGTTTCCCGTTTTATGCTTCTATATCAGCTTGGACAAAGCGCAGATTTTTTGTCCGGTATCAATTTTGCCGGTCAATATATGACGAAACTGCCTTCTCAGCAGGAAAAAATTCTTATTGTTATTTCGGACGGGATTTTTAATCCGCCCGCATCAAGTCCATACCGGAATTATACCGGCGAACAGGTAAAGACTGAATTAGCAAAGATTTCCGCCTCCATCCGTGCGCAAGGTTGGAAGGTATACTATGTAAAACTACCCTTTCCCTCCGATGCGGTTATTCGGGACTTGGACGGAGCCTTTTACGCAGGCAAGCTGGATGCCACAGGATCAGTTGATCGCTTGGGTGTCGATAGTGCAGTAGCTTCTTTAGGTACAACATCAGGCGGCAGCGCTTCGAGCGGGCAAACCTCCGGTAATAATGGGTCAAACACAGTGCAAGGTGTAACCGATTCTTTTACACAAGGAACTACCAATTCCTCTACCGGCAATGCCATAAGCGCTCAAAACCGAGCGGGTACACTGGACAGTTCAACTACGGCAGGGCAAAATGCTGAAAATGCTGACGTATCGGCGGCCGCCGGACAAGAAAGCGGCGTAGGCGCCGATTCTGCCGGACAAGGGCTGAAAGAGTACACCGATGTTTCTCAGGCCTTTACGGAAAATCTCGGTATTGAACCGAGCAGTTTGCCGGAAGAAGGCGGCGTGGAATTCAATGACACGGCATTTCCTATCCCCCATATTATCTTTCCCGAACGTATAGAAACCTCAGGGAATACAGCCGAACTGCCGCTCACTATTATTAACGAAGCGGCAGAACCTGTTGAAATACAATTGCAACGTGTTTCCTTGACAGCCGGCAGTGAAAGTCAAAAGCAACAACTGGAAAATATCATTGTCCGTATTCCTCCCGAAGGAAAAAGCGAACTTACCATACGGATTGCATTACCCAACAGCTTACGCAGAGAAGGTCAACACCGTACCGATGTACGGCTTGATCTTACACAGCAAGATAAAACATTTTCCCAAGCGGCAGCCGTATTGTTCACCGTTAAGCCGACATTCGTTCAATCACTGCTGCAAGGCAATCTTCTATGGATACTGATCGCTGTGCCGGTATTTATCCTTATTCTGCTGTTAATCATCTTTATACTTCGCCACAGGGCTTCTGAACCCGTTAAATATGCTGCGCGGATGGTCGGACAACAGTCAGATTCAAAGCAACAAAACAACACTATTCGGCAAACCGATTTTAATAGAACCCAGCGGGAAGCGCTTACTGCTTCCGAAAAAAAGTATTATCCCGAACAGCTGGGAAATAAAACAGATCCGCGCGATACCCTGAATACCTTCAGTTCCCAAACAGCCGCCGCCTCGTCAACCCGGAGCGAAACGGCTGCTCAATTTGATCACCTTGCACAAGAACAATCCCGTGCCGCCGAAGGACGTTTTGCTCTGTTAAACAGCGCAGAGAGCCATCTCAATCGCCACCCGGGATTGAATCACGGCTATTATAGTGGCCGTGTCAGTACAAAGCCATCGCAGTCGGGAATGACGGAGCTTTTTGTCTATAACCAAACTACATTAATTGGAAAACGGAATATTCATGTAATGAAGTCGGGAACCCGCCTGAGTATCGGCGGCAGCAAGAGTGATGATTTTTTAATCTTTCTGGTACCGTTCCCTGCCAATCTCGCACAGGTGCAGTATGACGGAAACGATTACCGTGTTTCGATTTTAAAGCCTGAATATTTCCCTTACGAAACATCGAATACGATTTATCCTTGTGCCGGGCGGAATATAACAGCGGTATCTAAGAAGGGCTATCACGTTACGTTCACGTTTAGAGGCTATGAAGACCCAATGATTAGATTAAATACGCTTCTTACGTCGATTAACTACACTGAGGAGCGCTAAAAAGCGGGGCGTATTGTCCCGTAAATATTTTATGCCGTGCAGCACAGAACAAGCCGATAGCTTGCAGTATTTAGAGCAACCTATATCTGTTTCTAAAATGATATCTGAAAGAATTGTTCATCCCTTTCCGCCGGTGTATAACTCCGAATCGCGTATTCTTATTTTAGGCTCTTTTCCTTCCGCCGCATCCCGTGCGCAGGAGTTCTACTACGGTCATCCGCGGAACAGATTTTGGCCGCTGCTTGCCGCTTTGCTGGACGAGGCTGATCCTCAGTCAATACAAGAAAAAAAGAAAATGCTATTGCGTCATCATATTGCGTTGTACGATGCCGTTACTGCCTGTACTATTACCGGATCTGCCGATGCACGTATGCAGTCCATCATACCGGCGGATTTAAGCGGTATTTTCCGAGAAGCGCCGATTCAAGCGGTCTTTGCAAACGGTACGAAAGCGTACGAAGTGTGTATTAAGTACATTGGAATTTCGGCTATTAAGCTCCCGTCTACCAGCCCTGCAAATGCACGGTTCGGCTTTGCAGAACTTTTGGCCGCATGGAACCAAATACGGCCGGAAGCGTGGCAAACGCATTAAACTATGAGGAACCTCTAAAAACCTCAGGTTTTAGAGGGTTTCCTTAGATTTAATTTGGGATGTTTTTAATTAATAAGTCATTTGTATTTATAGACTTATTAAAAACTC